>NZ_AP044001.1:4357500-4660152 GCF_055384985.1 Flavobacterium sp. KY-23415
CGTATATCACCAAAATCTACGGATTTGCCTATAGATCTTATAGCTAAATACTTCAACGAACTATTCCGTCAGTTCGCGGTGCTTTCATCACTCCGTCATTCCATCACAATTATAAGTAGTACGGGAATATTAACCCGTTGGCCATCGACTTCTCCTTTCGGATGCGCCTTAGGACCCGACTAACCCACAGCTGATTAGCATAGCTGTGGAAACCTTAGTTTTTCGGTGTGCGGGTTTCTCGCCCGCATTATCGTTACTTATGCCTACATTTTCTTTTCTAAATAGTCCAGCAATACTCACATATCACCTTCAACCCAATTTAGAATGCTCCCCTACCACTCCGTAGAGTCCATAGCTTCGGTAGTATACTTATGCCCGATTATTATCCATGCTCGTCCGCTCGACTAGTGAGCTGTTACGCACTCTTTAAATGAATGGCTGCTTCCAAGCCAACATCCTAGCTGTCTGGGCAGACAAACCGCGTTTTTTCAACTTAGTATACATTTGGGGACCTTAGCCGATGGTCTGGGTTCTTTCCCTCTCGGACATGGACCTTAGCACCCATGCCCTCACTGCTAAAAATCATTATATAGCATTCGGAGTTTGTCAGGAATTGGTAGGTGGTGAAACCCCCGCATCCAATCAGTAGCTCTACCTCTATATAACTAATTTAGCGCTGCACCTAAATGCATTTCGGGGAGTACGAGCTATTTCCGAGTTTGATTGGCCTTTCACCCCTACCCACAGGTCATCCCAAGACTTTTCAACGTCAACGGGTTCGGACCTCCACTTTGGGTTAACAAAGCTTCATCCTGCCCATGGGTAGATCACACGGTTTCGCGTCTACCATTACTGACTCAGGCGCCCTATTCAGACTCGCTTTCGCTACGGATCCATACCTGAAGTACTTATCCTTGCCAGCAACGGTAACTCGTAGGCTCATTATGCAAAAGGCACGCCGTCACCCCACGAAAGGGCTCCGACCGCTTGTAAGCGTATGGTTTCAGGATCTTTTTCACTCCGTTATTCACGGTTCTTTTCACCTTTCCCTCACGGTACTGGTTCACTATCGGTCTCTCAGGAGTATTTAGCCTTAGCGGATGGTCCCGCCAGTTTCACACAGGGTTTCACGTGCCCCGCGCTACTCAGGATACCACTATCCTTATCTTCTCTTACTTATACGGGACTATCACCCTCTTTGGTTAACCTTTCCAGGTTATTCTAATTCAATCCAAAAGAAATCTCGTGGTCCTACAACCCCAAAATTGCCGTAACAACTCTGGTTTGGGCTAATCCGCGTTCGCTCGCCACTACTTACGGAATCACTTTTGTTTTCTTCTCCTCCGCCTACTTAGATGTTTCAGTTCAGCGGGTTTGCCTCCTATCGGATACTATGTCTTCAACATAGTGGGTTGCCCCATTCGGATATCTACGGATCAATTCGTGTGTGCCAATCCCCGTAGCTTTTCGCAGCTTATCACGTCCTTCTTCGCCTCTGAGAGCCTAGGCATTCCCCATACGCCCTTATTTTGCTTATTGTACTTGTTTTATCAAGTGTTATATACTATACAACACCCGAAATTTGTGCTTTCTATTATATTTTTATTTTTTCTTTTCTCAATATGTCAATGAACGGTTTTCTAATAATTAGTCCTTAGTAATTAGTAACTAGTTTTCACTAATACTTTTCACTATTCACTATTCACTCGAATAGTGGAGAATATCGGAGTCGAACCGATGACCTCCTGCGTGCAAGGCAGGCGCTCTAGCCAGCTGAGCTAATCCCCCGTTTCTTTAGTGATCAGTTAACAGTTTTTAGTTAACACTACTTAAAACGGTTAGCAAACCTCTAGAATTTCCTCTTAAAACTTTAAAATAGTAGTCCCGGGCAGACTCGAACTGCCGACCCCTACATTATCAGTGTAGTACTCTAACCAGCTGAGCTACGAGACTCTGTTTCTTTAAGTTTTATTGTATTATTTGAACCAACAGCGAGAGTAAATGCTATATAAAACACTAATCTATATCTTTCTCTAGAAAGGAGGTGTTCCAGCCGCACCTTCCGGTACGGCTACCTTGTTACGACTTAGCCCCAGTTACTAGTTTTACCCTAGGCAGCTCCTTACGGTCACCGACTTCAGGTACCCCCAGCTTCCATGGCTTGACGGGCGGTGTGTACAAGGCCCGGGAACGTATTCACCGGATCATGGCTGATATCCGATTACTAGCGATTCCAGCTTCACGGAGTCGAGTTGCAGACTCCGATCCGAACTGAGACCGGTTTTGAAGATTCGCATCATGTCACCATGTAGCTGCTCTCTGTACCGGCCATTGTAGCACGTGTGTGGCCCAGGACGTAAGGGCCGTGATGATTTGACGTCATCCCCACCTTCCTCACGGTTTGCACCGGCAGTCTCGTTAGAGTTCCCGACTTCACTCGCTGGCAACTAACGACAGGGGTTGCGCTCGTTATAGGACTTAACCTGACACCTCACGGCACGAGCTGACGACAACCATGCAGCACCTTGAAAGACGTCCGAAGAAATTACTGTTTCCAATAACGTCGTCTCCCATTTAAGCCCTGGTAAGGTTCCTCGCGTATCATCGAATTAAACCACATGCTCCACCGCTTGTGCGGGCCCCCGTCAATTCCTTTGAGTTTCACACTTGCGTGCGTACTCCCCAGGTGGGATACTTATCACTTTCGCTTAGCCACTCAGATAAAATCCGAACAGCTAGTATCCATCGTTTACGGCGTGGACTACCAGGGTATCTAATCCTGTTCGCTACCCACGCTTTCGTCCATCAGCGTCAATCCATTAGTAGTAACCTGCCTTCGCAATTGGTATTCCATGTAATATCTAAGCATTTCACCGCTACACTACATATTCTAGTTACTTCCTAAAAATTCAAGCCCTACAGTATCAATGGCAGTTTCCTAGTTGAGCTAGGAGATTTCACCACTGACTTATAAGGCCGCCTACGGACCCTTTAAACCCAATGATTCCGGATAACGCTTGGATCCTCCGTATTACCGCGGCTGCTGGCACGGAGTTAGCCGATCCTTATTCCTACAGTACCGTCAAGCCTCTACTCGTAGAGGTGTTTCTTCCTGTATAAAAGCAGTTTACAACCCATAGGGCAGTCATCCTGCACGCGGCATGGCTGGATCAGGCTTGCGCCCATTGTCCAATATTCCTCACTGCTGCCTCCCGTAGGAGTCTGGTCCGTGTCTCAGTACCAGTGTGGGGGATCTCCCTCTCAGGACCCCTACCCATCATCGTCTTGGTAAGCCGTTACCTTACCAACTAACTAATGGGACGCATGCTCATCTTGTACCGTTGGAACTTTAATAATCAGAAGATGCCTTCCAATAATACTATGAGGTATTAATCCAAATTTCTCTGGGCTATCCCCCTGTACAAGGTAGATTGCATACGCGTTACGCACCCGTGCGCCGGTCTCAAGGAAGCAAGCTTCCTCTACCCCTCGACTTGCATGTGTTAGGCCTGCCGCTAGCGTTCATCCTGAGCCAGGATCAAACTCTTCATCGTATATTTTTTATATTGTACGATAAAAACTAGTGTGTTTAATTCGCCTCTACTCTCTTATTTTTATAATTTAAATCACTCTAAATTATGCTGTCAATTCAATATGTCTATGAACGTGTCTTTCGTATTTTAAACCCCTAACTCCAAAACTTGCGTCTCTGTGTTAGCGGCTGCAAAACTACAACCTTCTTTTTAATCTCGCAAGATTTATTTGATATTTTTTTATCTTAAATCTCACTCAATATGTATCTGAACTTCGCCTGTTTTGCGGGGTGCAAAGATAATTAGTTTTTTAATTCCGACAAGCTTTTTTGAAAATATTTTTTTTCTTTTCTTAAAAACCCAAAACTCTCGTTTTATCTTCATTAATCTACCAAAGAACCTCTGCGGTAATGCGGGTGCAAAAGTAGTCACTTTTTATTAGTTTCCTAATGTTTTTGAAACTATTTTTAAATATATTTTTTAGCACTTTAATTTTCAATCACTTACAATAAAAACTTTTTTTTCTTACCAAATTGCATATCCTTCTATAATACCCTTTACGCTTTCTATATACAGCATACCAAACATCATCTAAAAAAAATAAACTAAAAGCATCCCTACTTTTATATGGTCTGTTTCTCCTTAATCTTTTGACAAATCTTGTGATTCACGCATTTTGGCTGCTTTTGAACGCCATGTGTTTGCTAAATCAATAATATCTACAGGTTTTGCAGCTGGTTGATTTTGCAAAGTTCCATCATTAAAACCTTTAATTAAAATTGTTTCAATATAAAAATCTTCAACTTCATCGTAAGGTTTATAATCTTCTTTTATATTAATATCAAAAAGTTTAGCGGTATTATTAGACCAAAAAGCTTTCCAACCACTTTTATATTCCTTAATTAAGTCGAATGTAGTTTGACCTGTTTGCCTGTAAATTAATTTTACTAAAATCTGACCATCTTTTCTTGATAGCTTTTTCAATCTTGGTTCAAATTCTTCCTCTAAATAATTTTCAACAATTTTAAAGTATTTTTTCTTTTCTTTATTGGTTTTCAACTTATCCATTGTTTCATTGATTTGTTTCAATTTTTGAGAAGTTATTACTGCATAGGGATAAGTTTTATAGACTCTTCTTTTTAATATTAATAACTTCTTCCTCTCTAAGTCTGCAGCGGACACTCCATCTTTAGAAACAACAATCTCCTTCAACTCTATTGAATATAACAACGAAGAATCTTGAGCTGTTGCTTTTATAGTGTCTTGTTCTTGACAATTAGCTATTAAACTCCAAAATAAGAAAATAACGATCTTGTGTGCTTTCATTTATTGCAATTTATTAATTGTATTTTCCATGTTAGCCTAGAATAATTTCATTATTCTTTCATTTTTAAAACAAACTAATACAGAAAATGTAATCAAAAATAAATAAATATTACATAACTCTTGAAGCATTTTTTATAATTTAGCGAAAAATATATATTATAATGAGTACAAAATCTATCTTAAAAGAGAGTTCTTTAAGCTTTTTAGAAAAGTATTTAAATAATTCATCTCCGACGGGGTATGAAGCAGAGGGACAAAAAATATGGATGAACTATTTAAAACCTTATGTAGATACATTTATCACAGACACCTACGGAACTGCTGTTGGTGTTATAAACCCAGAAGCTCCATTTAAAGTTGTAATTGAAGGACATTCTGACGAAATTGCTTGGTATGTGAATTATATTTCTGATGATGGGTTCATTTATGTTATTAGAAACGGTGGTAGTGATCATATGATTGCTCCTTCAAAAAGAGTTCACATTCACACAAAAAAAGGAATTATTAAAGGTGTTTTTGGATGGCCAGCTATTCACACAAGAAACAGAGATAAGGAGCAAGCTGCAAGAATTGATAATATTTTTATTGATTGTGGTTGTGAAACAAAAGAAGATGTTGAAAAACTAGGAATTCATGTTGGATGTGTAGTTACTTACCCTGATGGATTTGAAGTCTTAAATGAAAATAAATTTATTTGTCGCGCTATAGACAATAGAATGGGTGGTTTCATGATTGCAGAAGTTGCTCGCTTATTAAAAGAGAACAAAAAGTCTCTTCCTTTTGGTCTATACATAGTTAACTCTGTACAAGAAGAAGTTGGTTTGCGAGGTGCTGAAATGATTACCCAAACAATTAAACCAAATGTTGCAATTGTTACTGATGTTTGTCATGACACAAACACTCCTATGATTGATAAAAAAATTGAAGGTGACCTAAAAATGGGAAAAGGTCCAGTAATTGCCTATGCTCCTGCAACCCAAAATAATCTTCGTGAATTAATTGTTGATACGGCTGAAACAAACAAAATTCCATTTCAAAGACATGCTTCATCTCGTGTGACTGGAACAGATACAGATGCTTTTGCTTATAGTAATGGAGGTGTTGCATCAGCATTAATTTCGCTACCATTACGCTATATGCATACTACTGTTGAAATGGTTCATAGAGATGATGTTGAAAATGTTATTAGATTGATCTATGAAACATTGTTAAAAATTGAAAATAACGAAACTTTTTCATATTTTAAATAAACCAATGAATATTAAAACTTTTTCTATTTTTTTTTTACTTTTTTTTCAATTTGTATTACCAAAAGATACAATTGTAAAAACATTTAAAATTAAAAAAGAAATAGAAAAGGTTTTTTATTTTAGAAGTTTACATCAAGAAGATAAATTAAAATACATTTTATTATTTAAAGAAGAATTCTTTTTACTAAAAAATAAAAATTCCACAAACAAAAAAAAAGAAAAACCTTATATTTTCTGTTTGGGACTTATTGATCAGTTGAATAAAAATCATATTCAAGCAATTTCAAAATTCAATGAATTATTAGAAAATAAGGATTACAAATTGTGTAACAAAGAACGCATGGATATTTATGTTGCCATGCAAGAATCTTATTTAAAACTGAATTTATATTCGAAAGTTTTTGATAGCAACAGACAAATTAACACTTTAATAGAAAAAGGTGTTGATTATCCACTTTGGAGTTATAATATACAAAGTAGACTTTATTTGCAATTACAACAATATAATAAAGCCATTCCACAGTTAAAAAAAGAAATTTCATTTTTACAACAAAATAAAAAACGTGACTCGTTAATCATACCATCAGCCTATAATGACTTAGGTTATTATTATTCATTAGTAAAGAAAAACGATTCGGCTATTTATTTTTTTAACAAATCAGTTGAACTGACTAAAAAAAACAAAAAACATATCGACCCAGTAAGCTATTCCAATCTACTAATTAATACACAAGAAAACATCGCAAACAGTTATTTGCATCAAAATGCATTTGACAAAGCCATAAGCAAAATTATAGCTATTGATAGTTTAACCTCTATAGATTTTAAAAATTCAAACTATTTGACTAGGCAAATTATACTTGCCAATGCTTTTTTAGGTAAAAACGATTATAAAAAAGTTAGTGAATTAATCTCAAAAATTGATTCGTATTGTTGCATGAACAATACAGCATTAAAACTACTTTTTTTAAATTTAAAACATGCCTTTTACAAAAAAACAGGCAATTCTGATTTAGCCTATGACAATATTTACCTCATCAAAAAAATAAATGATTCTATTTTTAACCTTCAACAACAAACACTTTTAAAAAGCACCGAACTCAATTATGTAATTGAACAAAACGAAAGAGAAGTTCTAGAAAAGAATGAAATTATCAAAGAAAAAGAAAGCACTATTTTCATCACTATTATTAGCGGATTATCTACTTTGCTATTTTTCAGTTTTCTTTTTGTTCGCATAAATAGAAAAAAGCGTTTTGAAATTGAAAAAATGAATTTGTCAATCGCCAAACAGAATTCCCAAATTGAAGCTTCCTTAAAAGAAAAGGAACTTTTACTCAAAGAAATCCATCATCGTGTTAAAAATAACCTGCAAATTATTTCGGGAATTTTAGACATCCAAAACTTCAGCACTAAAGATCCCGAAATTAAAGCCATTTTAAACGAAGGACACAATCGAATACAATCCATAGCATTGCTACATAAAACCATGTATCAAAACAAAAATTTCGATGCTGTAAATTTTGATAAATATCTTGCCGAATTAATTTCACATAGTAAGCAAGTCAACTATTTATCTAACAAAACAATTGCAATTGATTTTACCTCAGATAACATTCAACTCGAAATCGATACAGCTGTTCCTCTTGGATTAATTCTAAACGAACTCATTAATAATGCCTACAAACATGCTTTTAATGAAAAATCTTTAGGAACCATTGTAATTGTATTAAAAGAAATTACACCTAAAAATTACCAACTACTATTTAAAGACAACGGAAATGGTTTTGCATCTAACTTTGATGTTACAAAAGTAAAATCGGTTGGTTATGAATTAATAAACGGGCTTACTAAGCAACTAAAAGGAAAACTAACAACACATAATGATAACGGTGCTGTAATCGTTATTGATTTCAACACAAATTAAAATGGATACGCCAATACAAATTCTTATCGTAGAAGACGAATTTATCACCCAAAAAACCATAGCCAATCAGTTGAAAGAAATAGGTTATGAAATTGCTGGTCTTGCCATGAGTAACGAAGAAGCTATTGAAATTTTAACTACTACAAAAGTAAATTTTGCAATTTTAGACATAAATATACAAGGCGAAAACGACGGAATTTGGTTAGCCAACTACATTAAAGAAAAACACAACATTCCGTTTATTTACTTAACCGCCTATGCTGATGATGATACGATAAAACGTGCCATCACAACCGAACCCTTTAGTTACCTGATAAAACCATTTCAAAAATATGATTTATTAACCGCAATTGAAATCGGCGTTTTAAACTTCAACAAGCTACATCCTAAAAAAGAAGCCACGCTATTGCTCAAACACAACGAAATCTTTAAAAAAGTTACCATTGCCGATATTGTGTACATTGAAAGTGATAAAAACTATTTAAAACTATTTTGCAACAACGAAGCATATCGCTATCGTTCTACCATTAGCGATTTTATAGATTTATTACCCCACTATTTTTATCAAACCCACAAAGGCTTCATCGTAAATTCAAATTACATTACCGGATTTAATCATTCTTGTATTGAAATTAACGAAATTAAAATTCCGATTTCTAAAACATATAAAGAAAAAATATTAAAACTTTTAGGTAATTAACATAATTTATCCCTAAAAAACCACATTCTTCCCTAAAATTTTATAAATATAACATTTTACTCAACTTTTGTGTTATAACAAAAACTATAATACAACATGAGAAAAATTATATTTTTAATCGTTTTTCCTATTTGGCTACAAGCACAAGTAGGTATCAATACGACAACACCACACACTAGCGCTATGCTTGACGTTACCGCAACCGATAAAGGATTACTAGTACCTAGAATTTCAATACCCAATTTAAGCGCAGCCACACCAGTTACTTCGCCAGCAGAAAGTTTGTTGGTTTACAATACCAATACCACTACTGGAGTAGGATTTTATTACTGGAATGGTGCACAATGGGTACCTTTTTCAGGTGCAGCCGATAACGATTGGATTATTGTAGGCAACAACATGTTTAACGGAAACACAGGGAATATAGGAGTAGGAACCACTACTCCAACCACTAAATTTCATGTAGAAAATATTGGAACTCCTGGTGTTTTACTCAATCAAACTTTTGAAACAAACACCATAGCTCCACTTACAACAGCAGGTAACTTAAATTGGGCAACACAAACAACTCAGGTACAAGCTGGCACCTATGCTGCAAAATCGGGCGCTATTGGCGATAGTCAAAGCACACGTATTGAGCATTCGTTAACCGTTCCTTCAGGAGGTGCCACTTTATCTTTTTATTACAGAGTAAGTAGTGAAAATGGTTACGATTATTTCCGATTTTATATCGATGGTGTACAACAAAACCAATGGTCAGGAAATGTTGGGTGGACACAATTAATCGTTCCTTTAGCTGCAGGTGCGCGAACCTTACGATGGGAATACAGTAAAGACGGTTCGAGTGTAGGTGGTGATGACGCTGCTTATTTAGACAATATCATTATCAGCACAGCAGCACCAGCAGCAGTACGCATTGTAGACGGAAACCAAGCAGCTGGAAAAGTACTAACATCAGATGCTAACGGAAACGCTTCGTGGCAACAAATAACCAATAGTAGCATTGGCGATATTCCATTAATGGCCTCTATAAATGGATTGCACATTCCTATCTGTAACGATGTAAGCGTAGGTTCTACCGGAAGTTTTACTGTAAATGTAAAAGGTATACCTACAACGGTAAGCTGGGAAGTATTGACAAAACAACAAAAAAGTGGTTCTCTATTAGTTAGTGGTTCACAAGTAGCACGAGCAGAAGTATTAGCAGAGCGTTTACAAGTACGCTATAATTTTAGCCCTCAATTGCCTTTTAACCCTAACGGTTTTATATTTAGTGCGAACAATAACAGTGGATTTTCTGATGTATTTGCACTAAACTATGCCAACAAATCGCAATCGTCTGTTACGGTTAATATTGCACGAGTAGAGCGTTTTGCTGAACAATCTGGAGCAAATTGCTGGACTGGACAGTTTTATTTTGATGTCTTTATAACTAATTAATATTTTATTTAATAAAATATTAAATATTAGTTCTATATAAAAATGTAATATTCATCCCAGATTTTTTTATATAACAAACTTAAGCGTCTGTCCTGATTTTATTACCTTTTCACTTTATCCATACTATTGTAGAAATAGTGCACCAAGTCGATGTTGAAAATGTTATTAAATTAATCAGTGAAATGCTGTTGAAAATTGAAAATAACGAAACATTTTCTTATTTTAAATAATTCGAAATCAAATTAATATACAAAAATGAAGCTTTTAAGCTTCATTTTTTTGTTATACAGCACTTTAAAAATAAAAAAATATCAAATTATTCAATATAATTATTTGCTCCACAAGAACTCAATCATGAAGCTAAACGATTTTATTCAGCCTTTAATCGATTACTTTATGATATGTGATTTTTTAAGTCAAATTTTGTAATGCAAATCCCAACAAACTATTTTTAACCACTATTTCTGGAAATTTAATTATTATTAAAAAAAAAATTTCTAGATTATGAACTCAAAAAGATTACTATTAATTTTAGTATTGATTCCATTACTGATGAATGCTCAAGTAGGAATTAACACGACATCTCCAACTAAAGAACTTGATGTGAATGGAGACATAAGAATACGTGGACTTTCAAATGAGAATGGAAGAACTGCACCAGTATCTGTTTTACCAGACGGAACATTGGTAACTGTACTAAACGACAATACTGCACCTGGTGTAAAATTTGTTGGTTTTTTATCTTCAGACATTTCTCTGAACACTGATTACAATTTTAAGGAAATCATTTTACAACATGAATTAGTAGATGTTTCAAATGAATATAATAATTCTACAGGCAGGTATTCTCCTGTTATAGATGGTTATTATAAAATATCAATGGATTTTGATATTGGTGATTACACAAATTCTTCTAATGATTTAGATATTCTAATTGGTCTATGGGACTTTACCGCTAATAATTGGGTTTTGAGAAGAACTTTTAAACACAGAGACAACAATAATCCCACACTTGGTTCGGGAAGAAATGAAAGTTACGGAATAACCAACTATTTACAATTGCTTCATGGACATTCATATGGGTTCAGAATTTTTACTGACTATGAAAATAATACAACAAGAAATGCTAAATTAAAATCGCATAATAGTGGTTCAACTGGTACTTCTGTCTCTACGAGTTTTTCAATTGAAAAAATACTTTAATTAACACTCACAAATTGATACATAACACTTTGTAAAAATATCAATATTTACTTTTTATTTTCAAATTCTAGATCTAAAAGCTCCATGTATTTTTAATATATGGAGCTTTTATTTTTCATTTCAGTTATATTGACAATGTCTATTTTTATTTAAAATACCTTATCTCAAATTACTTATTAAATTTATTACCTACATACAAAATATTTTAAGACGCAAAGAGGTTGCACAAAAAAATTGAGCAACCTCTTGATTAATAATCTACCTATAAAACAAAAACTATTTTTTTAGTGCTTCTAAGATTAAAGCTATTGCTTTTTCTGAACCACTACTTTTTGCATGATCTAAAGCGTCAAAACCGTTTCCATCTTTAATTGTTAAATCGGCTCCTTTTTTAATTAACAATTCAACTATTTTAACATTATTATATTTAGCAGCATACATTAAAGGAGTCATACCTCTATAGGTTACTCCGTTTAAATCTACTCCATATTCCAAAATTCTTTCTACTAAATCAACATCACCATTACTTATTGCTTTACATAACGGAGTTACATCATCTTCTAAAATTACTACACAAGAATTGTTAGCAAATTCATTCTTAACTGTCATTGCATTTGCAATGCTTGAAGAGAAAACTAATGATAAACCTAAAAAAACGATTGATTTTTTCATAACGAATAATTTGTTTGTAATTATATTTTTTATTCACCACAAAGAACAAAAAAACCACGCAGAACGTGGTTATGTGATTATTAAACTAATGTTATGTTATTTCTTATTTAAAAAAGCTAAAACATTGTCTTCTATTCTTTTATTAATATTAGAAATATCTGCTTTTTCAAATTCCTCTCCTAATATATTCTCAAATAATTCAATATATCGTTCAGAAACAGAATTAATATATTCGTCTGTCATTTCTGGAATTTGTTGCCCTTCTTTTCCTTGAAATCCATTTGAAATTAACCATTGTCTAACAAATTCTTTAGAAAGCTGTTTTTGAGCTTCTCCTTTGTCTTGACGTTCTTGATATCCTTCTGCATAAAAATAACGTGAAGAATCAGGAGTATGAATTTCATCAATCAATACAATTTTACCCTCTTTAGTTTTTCCAAATTCATATTTAGTATCTACTAATATTAACCCTCTTGAAGCTGCAATTTCTGTCCCTCTTTGATATAAGGCTTTTGTATATTGTTCTAAAACAAGATAATCTTCTTCAGAAACTATTCCTTTAGACAATATATCTTCACGAGAAATATCTTCATCATGCTCTCCATTGTCTGCTTTTGTTGATGGGGTAATTATTGGCATTGGAAATTTATCATTTTCTTTCAAACCTTCTGGAAGAGCAACTCCACATAATTTTCTTTTACCTAAAGCATACTCTCTAGCAGCATGCCCTGCTAAATAACCTCTGATAACCATTTCTACTTTAAATGGCTCACACAAATGCCCTACAGCAACATTTGGATCTGGAGTGGCCAATAACCAATTTGGAACTATATCCTGTGTTAATTCCATAAATTTAGTCGCAATTTGGTTTAAGATTTGTCCTTTGTATGGAATTCCCTTTGGCATTACGACATCAAAAGCAGAAAGTCTGTCTGTAGCAATCATTACAAGAAGTTCGTCGTTAATATTATAAACTTCTCTTACTTTTCCATTATATACCGATTTTTGACCAGGGAAACTGAAGTTGGTAGTTGTAATTGTATTCATTAATTGTTGTGTTGTTGTTTTCTTGCAAAAATAAGTTGTTTATTAGACATAAACAATGGAAAAAAAATATGTTTTCCTTTTTTAAATATAGCCTAATTTTTTCAACATCATTATTCCTTTTTCTTCAATATTTTCTAAACGTTCAAAATCTTCTTTTCCTTCTTCATTTTTAAAATAAATTTTCAAACTTTTAAAGGTGTATTCCATTTTGATAATTTTTGAAAGCGGAATTTTATATTGAGACCCTGAACCCGATTTTATATAACTATAGGATGAAATAATAAGTAATCCAATTCCTAATAGTAACATCAATTTACTATTATTTGTTTTGCTTATATTATAAAACAATAATAACGAAAAAGAAACTAACATGGAATAGAAACTATAAGTTTTCACTTTTTTAATAGAGTTTTGACTTTTTGTCTTTGACGATTTCTCGAATATAGTATCAGTTTCAGACCAATTTCCAGATTTAGTTAAAAACAAATCTGTTTCATTGATATTTACAAATCCTTTTTCGTATTTAAAAAACTGCTTCATTCTTTTTGGATTAATTTATCACTATTTTTTTAAGACCTTTCTTCTAATTATACTATTAAATAATCTATAACCTAAAACCCTCCTTAAATATTTCATAAAATTAGCATCGAATCCAATAGTATATTTTCTATATTTTTTAGATGGGTTTTCTGCAATATTATATAACTTGGTTATTATTGTTTTTGTTAGGTTTTTATTTTTGTTGGTTTTATTATTCAAAATTTCGTTAATAGAATTCATCATGCTATTATAAGATGGAATATCACAATCTCCAGATTTTGTTACATTCTTTTGAAAATCTGTTGGTGCATTTCCAAATTGTACTGTACAAACACTAATATTAAACGCTAACAACTCATAGGACATGCATTCCGAAAAACTTTCTACCGCTTGTTTTGTTGAATGATAAAAATTCCCTAAAGGTAAATTCACAAGACCTGCTATAGAAGTTATATTGATAAATTGTCCGAAATTTTGCTTTCTAAAAACAGGAATAAATGCTCTGCAAATTTTCACTACTCCTAGCCAATTAACATTAACAATGTTATCTATTTTAGAATCTTCCGAAAGCTCTACAAAACTTCTATACCCTAAGCCTGCATTATTTATAATAACATCAATTGTTTTGAAATCTCTGAGAATTTCATTTTTTGCTTTTTCAATACTTTCAGTTGATGTTACATCTAACAAATAACACTTTACATTTGGATAACCTTCTAAATCTTCAGCTAAATCTAAATCGATCATTGTTGCAATTACATTCCAACCATGATCTGCAAAATATTTTGACGTTAATTTACCCAATCCTCCTGAAGCTCCAGTAATTAATATAGTTTTCAATATAATTTTCTTTATTTTTTTTACAAATAAAGCTTTTTTAACTGGAATTAACAAAGCAATTTAGAAAAACAAAAAGGATACTAACTTAAATTTTGTATCCTTTTATTTTGTGAAAAATTATTTTATTATAAAGTTGACCAAACAGAATAACCGTTGGGTGGACACTGAATTTTCACCCATTTCCCACCTTGTGTTGTTGGTTGCCAAGAGGAGTTTCCTGTATAATCTTTTATAGTTGCGCTTGACCAATTTGTTTCTATCCATCTTTCTTGCCAAAAGTTAGAATTATTTAGATAAACCACCAAACCTGGATTTCCATTATAACCATTTCTTCTTGCAACATATTCATCATTGTCTGCATATAATATTGTAGTATTTCCTGTTGCTTTATTGTTATGTATCCAAATTAGATTATTAAGTTTAGCCTTGTCTAACCATTCTTCATAATCTTTATAAAAAATTGTTGGATAACCTTCATGAGTTAGAATATAAGCATAAGCTAAATTTTTCTTCCAAATTTGATCTGTATCATGATTAGAGACAAAAGTTACCGCCCTGAAAGGCCTTCTTTTCCAAAGCATATCCCCAGAACTTAATTTCGTTAGATCATTTCCATCAAATGCTTCATCCATTTTATAATAGCATGCAAAATCGAATGCAGAACTGTTTGCATTATCACACCACCATTCTAATGTAGCTGCATTCCCATCCCAATACTCTCCTACTGAAAAACCACCCACATTAGCATTCCATTGATTCACTACCCAAGGACCAAATCCTTTTACATAGTCAAATCTCCAACCATCAAATTTCATTGTGTTTTTATAATACTTTCCTACTCCGTCTGCTCTTTTCCATAACCAATCTTGCACATAAGGATTAGCATGACACAAATCTGGAAAACCACCAAAACTACCTTCGTCATTATTCCCAAAAGCATTTTTATAGAAATCATTATAGGATCTATTAAATTTTCCAGATGCCACATTAAATTTTGTATAGGTATTTGAGTTAGTAAATGGATTCAATTCCGATTGCCCACCACTATTGTGATTAATTACTATATCTGCAAACACCTTCATGTTTTCATTATGAGCAGTTGTAATTAAATTCGTAAGTTCAGATTTCGATCCAAACCTTGTTTCTATTGTTCCGTTTTGATTAAAATCTCCAAAATCGAAATAATCTGTCGGATCATATCCCATAGAAAAAGGTCCATTTTGTGCTTTTGAAGCTGGTGGTAACCAAATAGATTCTATTCCAGCATTTCCCCAAGCTGCAATTTTTCCGTTCACCACATTCCACCAAGTCCCACCAGCTGGAACATCCCAATAAAATGCTTGCATCATTACTCCTCCACCAGGTGCAGAACTAAACTTATTTGTTTCATTATTTCCTATACTAAATGGTTTTCCATTATGGTTTGTAACTTGAATTGCTTTAAATTCACTTGTCTGTATATTACTTTCATTATCCCCTTCATTAGTACATGAGATAAAAGAAATTAAAAAGCAAAAAAGAATGATTTTCGTTATTTTTATTTGTTTCATAATTTTTAACAATTAATAAATTTATATCTAATTTAATAGATAATTCAAAACAAATACGAATAAAAATTACGAATAAACAAACGAAAACGTTTTCGTGTTGATAAATTTATTATTAAAATATAAAAAAACCAACTAGTAAATAGTTGGTTTTTTTACACATTTTGGAGAATAAGTATTAATAATGATTTTCAATGCTTTTGTATGCATCTATAATTTTCTTAACTAATTTATGTCTCACAATGTCTTTATCATCTAAATAAATAATTCCTACACCTTCAACATCTTTCAAAATTAATAGCGCTTCTTTTAAACCAGAAATAGTCCTTCTAGGCAAATCTACTTGTCCAGGATCTCCTGTAATCATAAACTTAGCATTTCTTCCCATCCGAGTTAAAAACATTTTCATTTGACTATGCGTTGTATTTTGAGCTTCATCTAAAATCACAAAAGCATTATCCAAAGTTCTACCCCTCATAAAAGCTAAAGGAGCAATTTGAATAATTCCTTTCAAAATATAGTCTTCCAACTTTTCAGCAGGAATCATATCTCTTAATGCATCATACAAAGGTTGCATATAAGGATCTAGTTTTTCTTTCATATCTCCAGGTAAAAAGCCAAGGTTTTCACCTGCTTCAACCGCTGGTCGAGTCAAAATAATACGTTTTACTTGCTTTTCTTTTAATGCCTTCACAGCCATAGCTACACCTGTATAAGTTTTTCCTGTTCCTGCTGGTCCAACAGCAAAAACCATATCATTACGCAAAATTGTTTCTACCAATTTTTGCTGATTAGGTGTCATTGCTTTTATTAATTTCCCCCCTACACCATGCACAAGTATCTTGTCTCTTTCATTCATGTGTTGCGTTTCTTGAGTATCATTTTCCAAAACTCTCAAAATCACATTCTCATCAATCGTATTATATCGTGTAAAGTGAAGCATTAATCTTCTAAACTTGGTTTCAAATTCATCTAATATCTCTCCTTCACCATAGGCCTTCAATGTGGTGCCTCTTGCAACTATTTTTAACTTCGGATAATATTTTTTAACCGCTTCTAAATGAATATCTTGCGCTCCCCAAAAATCTTTTGGAGTAATTTCTACTAATTCAATTATTCTTTCGTTCAAATGCTTTCTATTTAAATTGTTTTTGTTGTACTAAAATTGTAGTAGCTTTGTAATTATTTTAAGATACTATTTTAAACTAAAATGATACTTTTCAAATTTAGAATTAATGAAAAGTGCTGAATTCAAATTTAAGAAAAACAAAACTTGTTTTTGTAATAAGTTATAAACAAATTTATGTCAATAATTACGCTTACTACCGATTTTGGATTAAAGGATCACTTTGTTGGTGCTTTAAAAGGTAAGTTAATTTCTAACCTTGAAAATCCCGTAATAGTTGACATTTCTCATGACATAGATTTATTTAACACTTTAGAGGCGAGCTATTGTATTTCGGCTGCATATAAAAGTTTTCCAAAAGGAACAATTCATATTATTGGAGTAGATAGTGAACGAACTGCTACTACTGAACACATTGCCATGCAATGGAATGATCAATTTTTTATATGTGCAGACAATGGAATTTTAAGTCCATTGATTCAAAAAAAAATAGCTCAAAAAATAGTTGCCATTAACATTCATGATAGATTACAAGAAGAAAGTACAGACATGAATGTTTTTGTAGCTGTAGCTTCTCATATTGCAAGAGGAGGCTTATTGAATGTTATAGGAAAAGAGATTAACGAACTAAGATTAGTCAATGAACTAACAGCACAAGTTTCTAATGATGGCACTTTAATTAAAGGAACAATCATACATATTGATCATTTTGGAAATTGCATAACCAATATTTCAAAAAAAATGTTTGATGATGTTTCTCGAAAAAGAAACTTTAAGATTAAATTTCATAACAAGAAATTAGATCGGATTCACAATTATTATTCTGATTTTAAAAACGTAGATAAATACACCTTGAAAGCTTTTGAAGGCAATGCTTTAGCTTTATTTAATGAAAATGGCTATTTAGAAATTGCAATTTATAAAAGTAACCCAAAAACAGTTGGTTCTGCCTCAACGCTATTAGGTCTAAAATTCAGAGATGTTGTGACTATATCATTTGAAGAATAATTTTAAATAAATAAGATGTTTGTACGAATTGTAAAAATGCGTTTTCAAGAGGATAAAATCAATGTATTCCTAGATAAATTTGATACTATAAAAGAAAAAATAAGAGGTTTTGATGGTAATGAATTTCTCGAACTTTACCAAGACAAAAACGATCCTCGAATTTTTTTCACATATAGCTATTGGAAATCTGAAGAAGATTTAGAAAATTACCGACAATCTCAATTATTCAATGAAGTTTGGTCTTTTACAAAAGTATTATTCAGTGACAAACCAAAAGCTTGGAGTGTAAACAAGTTGGTTTCCTTACACTAAAAAGTTTTATTCATTTAAAACAATAAAAAATATAAATTTGCATTTAAAGTTCTAAACAAAAGTTAGACCTATTTTAACATAAACTAAACCAAGAATACAAGTTATTATTTGAATTTACTTTAGACAAAGATGATGTTATTTCTTGATGTGAAAAAGTAAAAAAACAAAAATAAATTCAAACAATACGCAGTACCAACTTTAAACAAAAAAATATGAAAGCATTATTGCTACGAGAAATAAAATCTTTTTTTGGATCGCCAATTGGCTATCTTGTTATTGCCATTTTCCTATTACTCAATGGTCTTTTTCTGTGGGTTTTTGAAGGCGATTTTAACATTTTGAATTCGGGTTTTGCAGATTTAAGCCCTTTTTTTAAAATTTCTCCATGGATTTTAATTTTCTTAATTCCAGCTGTAACAATGAGAAGTTTTTCTGACGAAATAAAACAAGGAACAATTGAACTGCTTTTCACAAAACCTTTATCTATTTGGGAAATTGTTAATGGCAAATTCTTAGGGGCTTTTTTATTAATTATTTTAGCAATTCTTCCCACTTATATTTATGTTTGGACAATTTCTTATTTTGGAAACCCTGAAGGTAATATTGACATGGGAAGCACTATGGGATCCTATTTCGGTTTATTATTTTTAATAGCTTCCTATACTTCAATTGGGGTTTACACTTCAACTTTATCTGAAAATCAAATTGTAGCCTTTATTATTGCAGTGTTCGTTTGTTTTTTCTTTTATTTTGGCTTTGAAGGCATTTCGAATCTATTCGATGAGAATAGTAAGTTTTTAGTTTCATTAGGGATGGATTATCATTTTAAAAGTATGAGTCGTGGCGTATTAGATACTAGAGATATAATTTATTTTTTAAGTGTTACAATTTTATTTTTATCGGTAACTGTATATAAACTTAAAACATTGAAAGGATAATGAAGACATCAAAAAAACAGCATTTAAAATCGCTCACTGTAATTGTTTTAGTTCTTTTTGCGATCAATTTTGCAAGTAATTTCTATTTTAAGCGTTTCGATTTAACATATGACAAACGCTATACACTTTCTGAAACCTCATTGAACATAATAAAAAGTATTGATAGTCCTTTATATGTAGATGTTTTTTTAGAAGGAAATTTTCCACCAGAATTTAAACGTCTTCAAAATGAAACCAGACAATTATTGGAAGAATTTGCTGCTTATAACCCTAATATTATCTTTCAGTTTGTAAACCCTATTGAAAAAGAAGAAGAACGCTTTTCCGTAATGCAAGATTTCTATTCAAAAGGTTTACAACCGCTAAACATCACTGTAGAAGACAAAGGAAAACAAACACAAGAAGTAGTTTTTCCTTGGGCTGTTGCCAATTATGGAAGCAAAGGAACAAAAGTTTCTTTATTAAAAAACCTAATGGGTGCCACAACAGAGGAAAAAGTAATAAGCTCTGTTCAACATTTAGAATTTGCATTTGCAGAAGCATTCAATAAAATTACTAAAGAGAAACAAAAAAAGATTGCCGTAATTAAAGGAAATGGAGAACTAGAAGATATTCAAATTGCAGATTTCATTAAATCAGTAAGAGAAAGTTATTATATTGGCACATTTACACTAGATTCTGTAGCCAAAGAACCTCAAAAATCTTTAGATGCGCTAAAAAAATACGATTTAGCCATAATTGCAAAACCAACAGAAAAATTTAGTGAAGAAGAAAAACAGGTTTTAGATCAATTTATCATCAATGGTGGAAAAACCTTATGGATGATTGATAATGTAGTTGCAAATTATGAAGATTTATACAATGAAACTGGTAGTATATTAGCATATCAAAATGAATTGAATTTAACTGATATGTTCTTTAAATATGGTTTCAGAATTGCTCCTTTATTAGTAAAAGACGAACAAGCAACTCCTATAAAACTCGCAACTGGGAAACAAGGTAGCGAGACACAATATGAGCAATATTTTTGGAAATTTTCTCCTTTTGTTTATCCTTCAACAGACCATCCTTTAGTAAAAAACATGGAAGGAATAAAATTTGAATTTTCTTCTCCAATAGAATTACTAAAAAATGACATTAACAAAACGGTATTATTATCAAGTTCAGAATATTCAAGAGCAATAGGAACACCTTCGGAAATTTCACTCGATTTAGTTACCGAAGAAACTAAGCCAGAAGATTATTTAGGCAAAGGATTAATGCCGTTAGCCATCTTACTAGAAGGATCATTTATTTCAATGTATAAAAACCGAGTACTTCCTTTTAAAGATGCTACATTTAAAAATGATGGTATAAAAAACAAAATGATTGTTATATCTGATGGAGACATTATTAAAAATCAAATTGAAAAAGGAACACCGCTGGAACTTGGTTTTGATAAATGGACAAACAATCTATATGGTAACAAAGAGTTTTTGATGAATTGTGTAAATTACCTTTTAGACGACACTGGACTTATCAACATTAGAAGCAAAGATGTTGACTTACCACTTTTAGACAAAGAAAAGGTGTACCAAAACTACACTTGGGCACAAACGATAACTATCGGATTACCAATAATCCTTTTAGCACTATTTGGTTTTATATTCACTTTTTTAAGAAAAAAAGCCTACAGCAAGTAGATGTTAATAAAATGTTTTTGTGTTTGCTAATAATTAGAATATATTTGTGAAACTAAAATCATAAGCGATTTTAAAATAAAAGAAAATGAAGTTTATAGTATCGAGTTCGTATTTATTAAAACAGCTACAAGTATTAGGAAGCGTTATTAATAGTAGTAATACGTTACCCATTTTAGATAACTTTTTATTTGAATTAAACAATAATCAGCTAACAGTTTCTGCTTCAGATTTAGAAACGACTATGTCAGCAACATTAGAGATTGATTCAACTAGTCAAGGAAGTATTGCAGTACCTGCAAAATTATTATTAGACATACTTAAAACCTTTCCAGAGCAACCTCTTACCTTTACTGTTGAAGAAAATAGTACTGTGGAAATTAGCTCTAACTCTGGTAAATATGCAATTGCTTATGCTCCAGGTGAAGAGTTTCCGAAAGCTGTTGCTTTAGAAGATCCTTCCTCTACATTAGTACCAGCAGAAGTGCTAGCGACAGCAGTTAGTAAAACTATTTTTGCTGCAGGTAATGACGATTTAAGACCTGTAATGAGTGGTGTATTTTTTCAGTTTTCACCAGAAGGGTTAATTTTTGTAGCTACTGATGCTCACAAATTAGTAAAATATGCTCGCACAGATGTAAAAGCATCTCAAGTTGCAGATTTTATTATGCCCAAAAAACCTCTAAACATTTTAAAGGGAATTTTAGGAGCTTCTGATGCAGAAGTTAAAATTGAATATAATGATGCTAATGCAACATTCTCTTTCGAAAACTATGTATTAACCTGTCGTTTAATTGATGGTAAATACCCAAATTATGAGGCGGTTATTCCTAAAGAAAATCCAAACAAATTACTAATCAATAGAGTACAATTTTTAAGTTCGGTACGTCGTGTTGCAATTTTTGCCAACAAAACAACACATCAGATTCGTTTAAAAATTGCGGGAACAGAGTTAAATATTTCTGCTGAAGATATTGATTATTCAAACAAAGCAGATGAGCGTTTAACATGTGATTATCAAGGAGATGACTTACAAATTGGTTTCAACTCACGTTTCTTAACAGAAATGCTGAATAATCTTACTAGTGATGAAATCCAACTTGAAATGTCTATGCCAAATAGAGCTGGAATTCTAACACCAGTAGATGGATTAGACGATGGCGAAACAGTAACTATGCTAGTTATGCCAGTAATGCTTAGCAATTAACACAAAATTAAAAAGTATTAGGTTTAAAACACCTTAATATTTTCAAGATAACTATACCAACCTTAACCCAAAAAACCGCAAAAACTGTAATAGTTGCTGCGGTTTTTTATTAAAAAAAAGTAATATTTAAAAACTCTTGGCGATTCTTTTTCTTCTTTCTTGAAATTGAAACCAAACTACGCATTAGGTACCTATTACTAAAAACAGCTTACTTTATATTTGCTTTAATACTCCATTTTACGGACTTAATATAATCATACTAAATTCGAACAAAATACCCTTAATTTTGACTATTTCAAATCTATTTCTCTCTTTACAAAGTCTAATGCTTACCATTATCAAATAAAATTTAAAAAACATCTAAATTACTTTATATAGTCATTAAGTATAGTAGAAAACCGTTTAACATAAAAAAAGAGGCTGTCCAAAAAGTAAGGACAGCCTTTTTTTATGTAGCTATTTTTAAGCTATTTTGTTTTGAAGAAAAAATAATAGCAAAATAACTTTGAGTTACTTTAACAAGGCAAATTTTAGTTTTAAAATAGGCTAGATAAGTGTGAATTTTGGTTTTGAAAACAAATTTTGGCAAGTCTGTCTTGAATGCATTCATTTTTCTAAAGTTGTGTCCAAGGGCCATTAGTAAAAACTCTAATGTTACTTTTTCTAATCCCTTCATTGTGAATCGATTGAATTTATTATTGCTTTTAAGTTGACCAAAAACTGCTTCTACCTCTATTGGACGTTTACTTCGATGTTTTAGTCCTTTTTCACTCATTAGTAGCTTTCTTGCTTTTTCTTTTAATTCATTTAATCGATGATTGACTGATAAAATTCTATTACCTTTTGCTTGATGACATTGACTTCGTAAAGGACATCCTTGGCATCTTTTGGCTTGATAATATGTAATTTGTGATTCATATCCAGTACTGGTTTCACGTTTTCCTACTCCTGTTTTTTGCATAATTTGCCCCATTGGACAAACATAAAAATCGTGTTCTTCGTTGTAGAATAAGTTTTGAACAAGAAAAGGATTGTTTTTTATCTTTCTTTTTTGTTCTTGATGAAAATAGTTGTATTTAACATAAGCATCAGCCTTTTTTTCTTCAAGCATTTGATAATTTTCTTCACTGCCATAACCTGCATCTGCAACGATTTCCTTGCTCTGTTTTTGATAAGCTTTTTCAAAACCTTCAAGATGAGAACTTAAGGTTGTAGTGTCATTTGTTGTTTGATGAACAGATACATGTGTAATGAATTGATTTTCTGTAGATATTTGCGGATTGTAAGCGGGTTTTAATTGACCGTTTTTCATATGATCTTCTTTCATTCTCATAAAGGTAGCTTCGGGATCCGTTTTACTATAAGAGTTCCTATTTTCCATTGTAGCTAAGTCTTTTTCATATTTTTCAAGCTTTGGAAGATGCTCCTCTTGAAGTTTTTGTAACTCTTTTTCCTGCTTTTTGGTAGGCATTTTGAGCTTTTTATTAAGAATCGAAAGCTTTTCTTTTAATCTTTCCGAATCTATTGATTTTGGTAATTCTTCTATATTTAGTTCTTGATTATCAGATTGAATACTATTTTCAATAGTTGATAAAATATGACTAATTTTAATTTCTAGTTTTTCTTTATATTTCTCAATGGAGCCTCTCCATACAAAAGTATATTTATTAGCTTTAGATTCTATCTTTGTACCATCAATATACTGAACATCTAGGCTTACATATTTCATTTCAACCAACATTTTTACCACTTCTGCAAAAAGAGTTTGAATGTGATTTTTTAGAACTTTACCCCTAAAATCGTTTATCGTTCTAAAATCAGGAGTCGAGTTGCCCGAAATATACATAAAATGAATGTTCTCCTGAAGTGCTTTTGCAATTTTTCTGCAAGAATATACATTAGATAAATAACTGTAAAACAAAACCTTAATCATCATTCTTGGATGGTAAGCTGAAGTACCTCCACCTTTATAGTGCTTTAAAATTTCACTTATATCTAACTGATTAACAACTTGTTCCACTAAGCGAACTGGATGGTTTTGCGGTATTCTATCGAAAATATTGATAGGAAATAACTCTGGAGAATTGCCTGTTTGATTTTTAAAAACTATCTTAGCCATTGTGTATTTTTGTCTCAATTCTAAGATACTAATTTTAGAGAAAAATACAACAAAAAAAGGCTGTCATTACTTTTTGGACAGCCTCTTTTTTTATGTTAATTTCAATAAATATTATTTATCGTTTTAATGAAAAATGTGCTTTAAATACTTTATTTTGTTGGTTTTCTTCATACTCAACTGTAAACCAGTAATCTGTAGAAGGTAGTTGTTCCCCGTTAAAGGTACCATCCCAACCTTGACTTTGTGAACTAATTTGTTTAATCAATTTACCGTATCGGTCAAAGATATAAATTTTTGTGTTAGGTTTGTCACCCAATCCGATAATATTCCAATAATCATTAAATCCGTCACCATTTGGTGTGAAAAACTTAGGATAATCGATTACTAAAATTGTCTTTTCTAGATAGGTACACCCTTTTTGATCTACCACGGTAACAATATGTTCTCCTGCGCTTACTCCTGTAAACACATTCGAATCTTGCAGGTCTCTATCATCTAATTGATACATAAAACTTCCGTTACCATCTATAACAGTTACCGTTATTGTTGCATCATCTGTAAAAGCATTTGTAACTGTATAAGTAAAATCTGTTGCATTATTGATTTCATTTACTGTTATTGTATTTGATGTATTCGTGCATCCTGTAGTGATGTTTTGAACCTCTACATAATATGTTCCTGCTTCTGTAGCATCATAAGTGCTCTGTGTTGCTGTAGGAATTGGTGCTCCGTTAAAATACCAGTTAAAATCATAGTTTGCCGTATTAGGAATACCTGAATCTAAATGATGACTTTGAAACACTAAATCTGTTGACAATTCAACACAAATAGAACCATCGAGTAATACTGGTTGTGGTAATGGGTTCACAATCTGTGTGTATTGTCTTGGCACTCCTAGACAATCTCCTAATTTTGGCGTAAAGGTATATACTGCTGTTCCTGCAACCAATCCTGTAGTAGTTAACACATGGTCTATTAAATGAATATTATTGGTGGTAACACCACTAGTTATTCCTCCTGTTACTGCTACACCATTTAATTGAACACTCCATTCGTAAACTACATTTGTATTTCCTGATGCAACCGTTACATTTGGCATTTCGCCACTACAAATTGCATTAATAGCACCTGAGAACGTTAAATCATCAACAGGTACTGGGTTTACTGTAATGGTAATATCTACAACTGTTCCTGCACAAATACCCATTGTTGGTGTCACATGATACACCACTGTTGAGGCTGTTAAATTGGCTGTCGTTAAGGTATCTGTAATCATAGTTCCTGAACCATTACTTAATCCAGAAACTGTTCCTCCTGAAACAACTTCTGAGGTCCAACTAAAACTTGCTCCTGGATAGTCATCTGAAAACAAACTAATTTGTGTAGTTTCTCCTGAACATATAGAATCATCGTCAACTCTAAAATCAACCGATGGAATTGGGTTTATTCGAACTGTAAATGTTTGCGTTTGACCAATACAATCTGCAACACCATAAGTTGTAACTACTAAATCAACTGGTAAGAGTTGTCCTGTTTGCAAAGTTAATACTTGGTTTAAAACAATTGGCCCAACTCCATTTCCTGAAATAATTTCATTTATTCCTTGAGCTGAAGCTGTCCAATAAATCGTTGCTCCTGGAACATCTGATGTTATTGTAACATCCATTGCTTCTCCATCACAAATTGTTGGTGTATTATTCACAATCGTTACTGTTGGAGCTATCGTTACTGTTATAATACCTGAATCTGTAGCCTGTGGAGCACAACCTCCTGTTGTTGTTATTGTATAAGGATAAACACCTGGAACTGTTGGCGTACCACTTATTGTCGCAACTCTTGTTACTGTATTATAAGTACTGGTTACTCCTGCTGGCAATCCTGTTACTGTTACATTGGTTGCTGTTCCAAATACTTGATACGTAATAGAATTTAATGAGAAATTCTCACAAATCGTTTGGTTCTCTGTTGCAATATCTGATGTTAAGGTTAATGTTGTTGCTGGAGAAATAATCACTGTCGATGACAAGGCTATAGGACGATTACAACCTGTTATAGGGTTTGTTACCAATGCTAAATTAATCGTTTGATTTGTCATTGCATTCACTACCGTTACTGTTGCTGTTCCTGAAGCATTTAATGTTACTGGGCTCGCAGGTAAACCTGTAACTCCTGTATAACTCACTTGTGCTCCTGGGGTTCCTGTAATGGTAAACACAGCACTTGTAGCAGAACATATTGGACCATTATTAGTAACACTTGTAACATTTGGCAACGGATTAACAATTACCGTTGCTGAATTATTCACATTCCTTAAACAACTTCCTATGAAAATATCTATCAAATTAATTGTTTGACTTGTTGTTGCTGCTGCAACAGTTATTACACCATTTCCAGAAGCATTTAAAACAATTGGCAATGATGTTGTTCCTCCATCTAAACTATAAGTAACCGTAGCATTTGGTGTTCCGACTATTGTAAAAATAGCATCCTCTCCAGAACAAATTGGTCCGTTTCCTGTTACACTTGTTACATCTGGAATAGCGTTTACAACAATTGTTGCTGTATTAGATAAAGAAGAAACACAATTCGTAGTTGTATTTTCTATAAATGATAAAGTAACTGTTTGATCTACTGTTACAGTTGCTGCTGTAATTGTTCCATTTCCTGATGCATCTAAAAGAACCGTTTGTGTTGCTCCAACTCCTGTGATAGTATAACTAACCGTTGCATTTGGTGTTCCTACCAATGTGAAGATAGCATCTTCTCCTTCACAAATTGGACTATTTGTAGTTAAACTTGTTATTTCTGGTAATGGATTCACTATTATTGTTTCTGTGTTAGTCAACACAACAGAACAGGTTGTTGCTGGATTTACTATTGATGTTAAAACAATTGTTTGATTCGAAGTTGCTCCTGCAATTGTAAAAGAACCATTTCCTGAGGCATCTAAAGCAATCACTTCTGCACTACCATTTACTGTACAATTAACTGTCGTGTTAGGTGTTCCTACTAATGTAAAAATAGCATCTTCTCCAGCACAAATTGGTCCATTTCCAGTTACACTTGTCAATACAGGCAATGGATTTACAATAATTGTAGCAGTATTAGTCACAACTGATGAACAAGTTGTTGTTGGGTTTTCTATTAAAGATAAAGTAACCGTTTGATCAACTGTAGCAGCCGTAACTGTTATTGTTCCATTTCCTGATGCGTCTAACGCAACTGTTTGCGTTGCCACAACTCCTGTAATGGTATAACTAACCGTTGTATTTGGTGTTCCTACCAAGGTAAAAACAGCATCCTCTCCTGCACAAATTGGACTATTAGTTGTGATGCTTGTGATTGTTGGTAATGGGTTTACAATAATTGTTTCCGTATTAGTAACTACTGATGAACATGTAGTTGTTGGATTTTCTATTAAAGACAAAGTAACCGTTTGATCGGCTGTAGCAGCCATCACTGTTATTGCTCCGTTTCCTAATGCGTCTAAAGAAACCGTTTGTGTTGTTCCAACTCCTGTGATAGTATAACTAACAATAGTATTTGGTGTTCCTACCAATGTAAAAATAGCATCTTCTCCAACACAAATTGGACTATTGGTTGTTAAACTTGTTACCGTTGGTAGTGGATTTACCGTGATAGTTGCTGTGTTGGTCAATACTGTCACACAGTTTCCTGATGCAATTTGTGTTAAATTTATCGTTTGATCTACTGTAGCTCCTGCAACTGTAACAACTCCGTTTCCTGATGCATCTAAAACAACATCTACTGTTGTTGCTCCAGCATCTAAACTATAAGTAACTGTAGCATTTGCAGTTCCTACTAGTGTGAAAATAGCGTCTTCTCCAGCACAAATCGGGCTATTTGTAGTTAAACTCGTTAAAACAGGTAGTGGATTTACGGTAATGGTTGCTGTATTTGTCAATGCAGACGAACAGCTTGTTGCTGGGTTTTCTATTAAAGACAAAGTAACTGTTTGATCTACTGTAGCAGCTGTCACTGTAATTGTTCCATTTCCTGATGCGTCTAGCGGAACTGTTTGCGTTCCAGCTACTCCTGTAATCGTATAACTAACCGTTGTGTTTGGTGTTCCTACTAACGTAAAAATTGCATCTTCTCCAACACAAATCGGATTATTGGTCGTTAAACTTGTTATTGTTGGTAATGGATTAACGGTAATGGTTTCGGTATTAGTCAACACAACCGAACAGCTTGTTGCTGGGTTTTCTATTAAAGACAAAGTAACTGTTTGATCAACTGTAGCAGCTGTCACTGTAATTGTTCCATTTCCTGATGCGTCTAGCGGAACTGTTTGGGTTCCAGCTACTCCTGTAATCGTATAACTAACCGTTGTATTTGGTGTTCCTATTAATGTAAAAATTGCATCTTCTCCAGCACAGATTGGACTGTTAGTAGTTAAACTCGTTAAAGCAGGTAATGGATTCACCGTAATGGTAGCCGTATTTGTTAATGCCGTTACACAGCTTCCCGTTGCAATTTGCGTTACATTTATTGTTTGATCTATTGTTGCTCCAGATATTGTAACAACTCCGTTTCCTGATGCATCCAAAACAACATCTGCTGTTGTTGCTCCAGCATCTAAACTATAAGTAACCGTAGCATTTGCAGTTCCAACTAAGGTGAAAATAGCATCTTCTCCCGAACAAATTGGACTGTTTGTGGTTAAACTTGTTAAAGCAGGTAATGGATTTACCGTAATCGTTTCTGTAGTAGTCAACACAGACGAACAGCTTGTTGCTGGGTTTTCTATTAAAGACAAAGTAACCGTTTGATCAACTGTAGCAGCTGTCACTGTAATTGTTCCATTTCCTGATGCGTCTAGCGGAACTGTTTGCGTTCCAGCTACTCCTGTAATTGTATAACTAACCGTTGTATTTGGTGTTCCTACTAATGTGAAAACAGCGTCTTCTCCAGAACAAATTGGACTGTTAGTAGTTAAACTTGTTAAAGCAGGCAATGGATTTACCGTAATAGTAGCCGTATTGGTTAATACTGTCACACAGCTTCCTACTGCAATTTGTGTTACATTTATTGTTTGGTCTATTGTTGCTCCTGATACTGTAACAATTCCGTTTCCAGAAGCATCCAAAACAACATCTGCTGTTGTTGCTCCAGCATCTAAACTATAAGTAACTGTAGCATTTGCAGTTCCAACTAAGGTAAAAATAGCATCTGCTCCAGAACAAATTGGACTGTTTGTGGTTAAACTCGTTAAAACAGGGGTAGGTGTAACTACCAAATTAAAACTAGTTGTATTATAAACTGTTGGATCTGCAATCTCTTGAACCCTAACATAAATCACCTGATTGGTTCCGTTGAATGCATTATAAGGTGTTGCTGCATCTGTAGTGGTAACCGTAAAATCATCCGCCCCTGCTTGACTAGTATAATAGGTTACAGTATAAAGCGCAGGATCATTCGTGCCTAAAATAGTCGCATCCTGACTTGTCAAATCGAAAACCTCAAATCCATCATTACTAGCATCATCACAAACAACCATGTCCGATGGTTGGACTATGATAACCCCGCAATTAACAATAACTTGAAATTCAACAAATTCTGCACAAGAACTATTATTAATATCTTCAACTCTAACAAATATAGTTGTATCTGCTATGGGATTAGGTGTATATGCAGTTGGATTTGCAATATAAGAAGCCGGTGTTGTTCCACCTGCAAAAGAATCGAAAAGATCTAAATAAAAAAGCACGTTAAAATCTGCAGGATTCTCAGGTGCAACCATGGCTGCTATTACAGAAGTTAAATCAAAAACAGGTGCACAATCATTTGTGGGACCGTCAATATTTGGAGGTGTATTAAGAACGGGGGGGGAAGAAAAATAAACTTCAACTTGATCCGTAGCCACGTCCGAACAACCAGGCCTTGTCACTCTTACTTCCCAAGTTCCAGATTGATTAACAGACAACGTATTTACTGTAGTTGTTGTTTGCAAAACAGCTGGCGTTCCAAGATACCATTCATATGTGGGAGTTCCTGGTGAAGTGGGTGCTTGATTAAAAGTAGCTGTTAAAGTAGTATTAGTAATTGTTGATGAACAAAATAATTGATCTGGACCTAAATCTACACCACAAACAATATCACAATCTGTCGTTGCTGTTGAACTATTTAAAAGATCTAATTGAATAAATCCAGGGTCATCAGAAAAATTAGTAACCAACAACATATAAAATTCTCCTGCATTAACACCCGTCAAGGAAAAATTTTCAGTAGACGCTGCAGAATAACTACATGCCGCTACATTGTTAACAGTTGCTCCTGGACTAAATCCAAACAAATTTGTACAACTTGGTGCAGTTAATGGTCCCCAAACAATAAAATCTACATCTTGATTATTATAATTTGGTGCATTATTTCCTTGATGTAAACTAAAATTCAAACTACCAGAAGTTCCTACTTGAAAATAGAACCAAGCAGGATTTGGAGTGGTATTTAAACATCCTATAGTCCCCAAACTCGCAACCCCAGTTGAATTTGGAAAAGGAGCTACATTACCTGAACAAATTGCAGATGCAGTATCGCAAGTAGGAGATTGTGAATAAACAACGTTAAAAGTGAGAATTAATAAAAATAAGTGTAATATATTTTTCATTATTTTTAATTATTGTGTTAATTTTTAATAGCCAGCAACAAATTTAACAAAATAATAATTCTATACTAATATTTTTACCAATAATTAATGTTAAGTTCCTTTTTTTGATTTAATTAATTTATCTTTGCACATTATTTCAAAAAATGCTATAACATAATTATTTATAATGATTAATAAAGACGATTTTCAAGAAGAAATAGGTGATAATCACATTGCTACTAGCGCAGAAACCCCTTTAAGAAATGATGCTTTTGACTTATCTGATGACGAAAAGATTGAAAGTATAAAGAAAGATGTTGAAAACATTTTAATCACTCTTGGGATGGATCTTACTGATGACAGTTTAAAAGGGACACCAAATAGAGTTGCTAAAATGTTTGTAAAAGAGATTTTTGGTGGTTTGAACCCTAATAAAAAACCAAGTTCTTCTACTTTTGACAACAAATATAAATACAACGAAATGCTTGTTGAGAAAAATATTGTTGTGTATTCTACTTGTGAGCATCATTTATTACCTATTGTTGGACGAGCGCATGTTGCTTATATTTCAAAAGGAACCGTTGTTGGGCTTTCTAAAATGAACAGAATTGTGGATTATTTTGCAAAAAGACCACAAGTTCAAGAACGACTAAATATACAGATTGTTCAAGAATTACAAAAAGTTCTTGGAACAGAAGATGTTGCTTGCGTTATCGATGCAAAACACTTGTGTGTTAATTCTAGAGGAATTAGAGACATCGAAAGCAGTACTGTAACTGCTGAATTTGGTGGAAAGTTTAAAGAAGACAAAACTAGGAGAGAGTTTTTAGATTACATCAAACTCGATACTCAATTTTAATATACCCAATTCATAGCCCTGATAGTAGCGGCATCCTTTTATAGTAGCTGAATGTAGTTTACGAAATTCAGCTACTATAAAAGATAGAGCGAATAGCAGGAAATAGCTTCAAAAACAACAAAAATAACTATATGCAATTATTTAAAAACCAAAGCCTCAAATTATACAACACCATTACTGGTGAAAAAGAAACTTTCAAACCTATCCATGAAGGACATATAGGAATGTATGTTTGTGGGCCTACAGTTTATAGTAATGTCCATCTTGGAAATGTGAGAACTTTTATGAGTTTTGATGTTATATATAGGTATTTAACCCATATTGGTTATCAAGTTCGTTATGTTAGAAACATTACAGATGCTGGACATTTAACAGATGATGACAATGTTGATAATGACCGTTTTGTGAAGCAATCACGATTAGAAAAATTAGAACCAATGGAAATTGTGCAAAAATATACTGTAGATTTTCATAAGGTATTAGATGTTTTTAATTTTCTTCCTCCAACAATAGAACCTACTGCAACAGGTCATATTATTGAACAAATTGAATTAATTGAAAAATTAATTCAAAACGGATTCGCCTATGAGAGCAAAGGTTCTGTCTATTTTGATGTCTTAGAATATAACAAAAGAGGCTTAAATTATGGAGAACTAAGCAATAGAAATATTGAGGAATTATTCACTAACACTCGCGATTTAGATGGGCAAAGTGAAAAGAAAAACCCTCAAGATTTTGCATTATGGAAAAATGCTTCACCTGCTCATATTATGAGATGGAATTCTCCTTGGGGAGCGGGTTTCCCTGGGTGGCATTTAGAATGTACTGCGATGAGTACAAAATATTTAGGCGAGAAGTTTGATATTCACGGTGGCGGAATGGATTTAAAATTCCCTCATCATGAGTGTGAAGTTGCACAAGGAAAGGCATGCAATGGAGAATCTCCTGTTAATTATTGGCTACACACCAACATGCTTACCATGAATGGATTGAGAATGAGTAAATCTACAGGAAATTATATTTTACCTATGGAATTGATTGAAGGTAAAAACAATTTCTTTGAAAAAGCTTTTAATGCAAGTATTGTTCGTTTTTCTTTTTTACAGGCTCACTATAGAAGTGTACTAGACATTTCTAATGAAGCAATGCTTGCAAGTGAAAAAGGGTTTAATCGATTTGTTGAAGGACTTAAAATTGCTAAAAACCTACAACCTAGTACTACTTCTTCTCTAGACATTATTAAATGGAGAGAAAGTTGTTATGATGCTATGAATGATGATTTTAACACTCCTATTTTATTAGCACAATTATTTGAAGGCATTCGTTATATTAATTTAGTAAACGATAAAAAAGAAACGCTGACTGAAGGCGATATTCTATTATTATCAGATACTATTCGTATTTTCCTAAACGATATACTAGGAATTAAAACCGAAACTAACAACGATACTAACAATAGTGGAAAACTTGAAGGTGTTATTTCGATGCTAATTGAAATGAGAAATGAAGCTAGAGCCAATAAAAACTGGGCACTTTCTGACGAAATTAGAGATCGATTATTAGCTCTTGGTATTCAATTGAAAGACGGGAAAGACGGAACTGGTTTTAGCATTAATTAGAAATACTTACTAACAAGCAGATGATAAAAAAAATAGTAAAAATACTTGCTTATCCTTTTATATTTTTAGTACGATTTTATCAAGTGGCTATTTCACCATATACTCCTGCTGCTTGCCGGTTCGAACCTACTTGTTCTCATTATACTATTGAAGCGCTAAAAAAACATGGTGTCTTTAAAGGTGGGTGGCTATCTATAAAAAGAATTTCTAGTTGTCACCCATGGGGAAAAAGTGGTTATGATCCTGTTCCTTAAAAAAAATATATCTCTTAAATTTATTTTAACATCTTTACCAATAATATTATTTATTTTTAAACCCAATTAACAAAAATATAAATTATGCTACACACATTAAACATGGTTTGGAATCCATCTGAAGGAATAGATTTAGGTTTTTTTATGGTTCGCTATTATAGTTTAATGTTCGTTGTTGCCTTTGGTTTGGGATGGTACATAATGAAAGGAATCTATAAACGAGAAGGACTTTCATTGGAAAAATTAGACACCCTTTTTGTTACAACCGTCTTAGCTACTTTAGTGGGTGCTCGTTTAGGACATGTATTTTTTTATGATTGGAATTACTTTAAAAATCATAAATTAGAAATCTTGCTTCCTATACGTGAAAATGCTAAAGCTAGTTTATTTGGTTTTATTGAAGGATGGGAATTTACTGGTTTTGCTGGTTTAGCAAGCCATGGTGCTGCAATTGCCATTATTATTGTAATGTTTTATTACAGTAAAAAAGCAATACAAAAACCAATATTATGGATTCTTGACAGAGTTGTTATACCAGTTGCAAGTGGTGCAATTTTTGTTCGCTTAGGAAACTTTTTTAATTCTGAAATTGTTGGAACACAAACTTCATCTTCATTTGGGATCAAATTCGTTAGAGATTGGTATTCTCCAAGACAAGCATTTGAAAAAACAGGTATTCAAAATGCAAACGATGCATATAATGCAATACAGAATAATCCAGAATTCTCCTCAGTTTTAGCAGAGGTTGTTCCAAAACATCCTGCACAACTTTATGAAGCCTTTGGTTATGTTTTTGTTTTTGCAATATTATTTTATATGTATTGGAAAACTGATGCAAGAAACAAACAAGGGCTATTATTTGGAACTTTTCTGGTTACTCTTTGGACCGTTCGTTTCCTTGTGGAATATGTTAAAGAAAGCCAAGGTGGTTTTGAAAACGCTTTAGGTATGTTTTCAACAGGACAATGGTTAAGTATTCCATTCATTATAATTGGGTTATATTTCATGATTAAGCCACAATTATCTAAATAATAAAAAAATATAAAACAAAAAAAAGAACTACAATTTCAAAAGTTGTAGTTCTTTTTTTAGGGTTTTAAAAAATTTAAATTACTATTAATCATTAGCTAATTCTAAATCCAAAACATTAGCCACATAAGGTTCTAAATCTGGATTTTTGCTGATAAAATAAACTAACCATTTTCTTAAATGTTCTAACTCATATGGAAGTAATTTTTTCATTGCTTTCCGCAATTCTTTCATAAAAAGTTCAGGATCAAAACTTACGCTTTCTAGTACACCTTTAGTGTATTCATATAACATTCTAGACATAATTAAGTAGGTTAATATTAATAATGTAGATTTTTAAACTCCTTATAAATTTACGACTAACTATCTAAAAATCAAAATAAAAACAGAACATTTTTATTAAATATATCGTTAAAAAGTTACTTATTTTCGATGAAATGCTTTTTCTGTAAGTTAATTCTTTTCGACTCCTTCTTATTCTTTTTAAAGAAAACAATTCAAGGTACACTTTTCTATAAAACTTATATTTTATCTATCTTTAATGCCTTATCTGTTGAAAAATTAGTTAAATGAAAAATTATAAGGAGAAAATTAGAAAACAATTATTGGAATCCGATTTCATAACAGAGGAACAAGTTTCTCAATTGGAAACTTATAAAAAACTCAACATCTTTTCGCTTCATAATGAATTGCGAATGTTATTATATCTTTCTATTACTCTTTTTACTGCTGGAATTGGGGTATTAATTTATCAAAATATTGACTCCATTGGCCATATTTCTCTTTTAGTGCTCTTATTTCTAATTATATGCATTTCGTTTTATTTTAGTTTTAAAAATGCACCACAGTTCAATAAAGAAATCACATTTTTCAATAATTCAATTTTTGATTATTTGGTCCTATTGGCCTATATTTTAACTTGCACATTTGTTGGGTATCTACAGTTTCAATATGTTATTTTTGGAAATCATTATGGTTTAGCAACTCTTTTTCCGACAATTATTGGCTTAGCTTGTGCTTATTATTTCGACAATAAAAGTGTTTTAACCATTGCAATTACTGGTTTAGCTGCTTTTATTGGTATTACTGTAAAACCGCAAATGCTGTTGCATTGGGATACCTTTAGCTTAAGTACTTTAGGCTTTCCTTCAATACTTTTAGGGGCTGTTTTAGTACTCTGGACTATCTATTGTGATACTATTGGGTTGAAGAGGCATTTTAAATTGATTTTTATTACCTATGCTTTACATATTGTTTCTTTAGCATGTATTTGCAATCTTATAAGCTATTCTTACAGGATTGTTTTTTCTATTTTTCTGCTATTTTCTACTTATTATTTTATTAAAACTAGTATTAAAATAAAAGCAATTTCTATCTATATTTTTTCTATCTTATATGGTTATATCGGTCTGAATATTATGCTTTTTATGCTTTTAGAGAAAACAAATTTTTCAAACCTATTTGAATTATTTATTTTTTTACTTCCAATTTATTTTATTCTATCAATCATTGGCTTCATTAAGGCAATAAAAAAATTCAAACAATAATTCTATGATAAGTTACGATAAGAAATTATTAGACAATACCTATTTAGTTGATGAAGCAAAAAACCTAGCATCTTCTGGGTTTATTAGTACAGAACAATTAATTGAGATAAAAAATAATTTTACAACATTAAAAACTCAAGACAATCTATTCATTCGAATTTGTTTATTCCTTCTAGGGGGTATTTTATATTTATCGTTATGTGGTGCGATTAGTCTTTTGGGTATCAACTCTTTCAATTCAGATTCTAGCATATCGGTCATGATTTTTATTTTTGGTTTAACTGGCTTTCTAATTACCGAATTATTTTTAGTACGAAACAAAAATTATTTTGGAAATGGTCTAGATGATGCATTCATCATCGGGATGCAAATTGCCTTTAATGGTTTTGTTATTTTTTTAAACAATTCTGATATAGTTGTCTGTTTTTCAATTTTCATACTGAGCCTGTTGTGCTATTTTCGCTACCTACATTTATTATCACTCATAGCGTCCTATATTGCAATAATTGCAGTTATCTTTTTGTACTTCGTAGATTATATTCAATTTGGCTCTACCCTTCTTCCTTTTGTGTTTTTACTCTTCGGAATTGCAACCTATATACTCGCTAAAAAAGTGAAACAAAAAATAAAATTACCTTATTATTATATTGGGCTACTCTTTTTAGAAAGCCTTGGTTTATTATTGATCTACTTCTCAATGAATTATTTTGTAGTCAACGAATTATCTAAAGAAATTAATTCAACTAAAATGAAAATTCCAATGGCTTGGTTGTTCTATGCTTTTACTATTCTAACGCCTTTGTTTTATTTATTCTATGGCATTAAAACAAAAAACAAGCCCATGCTTTGGATTGGTGGTTGCACAATGGCGTTTACTATATTCACTATACGTTTTTATCACCATCTGCTCCCTCCTGCAATTGCTTTAACCTTGGCTGGCATAATCCTTTTTGCAATTGCTTTCTTTGCTATTAGAAAATTAAAAAACAAAGAAAGCGGTGTTACTTTCTTGCCTGATAAGTTTGAAACGACAAACACGTTACTAACTCTTGAAACCTTGGCTACTGCTTCACAGTTTGGAATAAAAACAGAAGTACAAACACCAAAATCTCCAATGGATTTTGATGGTGGTGGTTTTAGTGGCGGTGGTGCAGGTGATAGTTTTTAGTTTTTTTAAGCTTAAAACTCCATTCTTTTTATGACATCCAATACAAAATCGTGCATGACACCTCTATAATCCATATGGGTAACCATTCTCAATTTCCCTTGCCCCATAGAAGTCATTAAAATACTTTTTTGTTTTAGTTTTTCCAAGAATTTTTGTTCATCTACAGCAGGTTGCAATGTAAAAATGACAATATTGGTTTCTACTGGAGCAACTTCTTTTATCCAAGATTTAGTTGCTAATACTTCACCTAGTTCTTTTGCTCTTTGATGATCTTGTGCTAATCGTTCTATATTGTTTTTTAAGGCATATAATCCTGCAGCAGCCAAATAACCAGCCTGACGCATGTTGCCTCCAAATAATTTACGAATGCGAAGTGCTTTTTTAATATCGGCTGCACTTCCCACCAAGACAGAACCAACAGGTGCTCCTAGTCCTTTAGACAAGCAAACAGAAATGGTATCGAAGAGATTACCAAAATCTTTAGGTTGTTGCTTTTTGGCTACCAAAGCATTCCATAATCGTGCACCGTCTAAATGATACTTCAAACCGTGTTCTTCGCAAACTTGTTTTATTTTTTGCAATTCTTCCAAATCATAACAAGCTCCTCCTCCTTTATTGGTTGTGTTTTCTATACTCACTAAACGTGTGATTGGTGCATGATAGAATTCTGGATCATTAATAACATTTCGCACTTGTTCTGCGGTAATTTTCCCTCTATCCCCATCTACTAAATGGCATGAAACACCACTATTTGCCGCAACTCCTCCACCTTCGTATAGAAAAATATGCGACCATTTATCACAAATTACTTCATCGCCTGGTTGTGTGTGTAATTTTATAGCTGTTTGATTTGCCATTGTGCCACTTGGAAAAAACAGAGCAGCTTCTTTGCCAAACATTGCGGCAGTGTAACGCTCTAGTTCATTGACAGTTGGATCTTGTTTAAACACATCATCACCCACTTCTGCTTTAAACATAGCGTCTAACATAGCAGGAGTTGGTTTGGTTACGGTATCACTAATTAAATTTATTTCCATAAAATCAAAAGGAATGTTCTATTTTTGTGACGTAAAACTACAATATTTATGCTTAATACAGAACAAGTAAGAGATATTATTGATCGCCTTGGTGCGTTAAGGAGGTATCTTTGACATCGATAGAAAACTTATCGAAATAACAAACGAAGAAGAAAAGACATTTGCTCCTGGGTTTTGGGACAATGCTAGAGAAGCTCAAATAATCGTTAGAGACATCCGTTCTAAAAAGAAATGGGTTGAAGATTATACTAAAGCGGAAGAAATGGCAGAGGAACTTCAAATCATGTTAGATTTCCTGAAAGATGGAGATATTTCTGAAGAAGAAGCAGATGACCTATATTCTAGAACTATAGCTCATATTGAAGATATTGAGTTTAGAAACATGCTTTCTGATGAAGGCGACAACATGAGTGCTGTGCTGCAAATTACTGCAGGTGCAGGTGGAACCGAGAGTTGTGATTGGGCTTCTATGTTAATGCGTATGTATTTAATGTGGGGGGAAAAACAAGGTTACAAAATCAAAGAATTGAATTTTCAAGAAGGCGATGTGGCTGGAATTAAAACCGTTACACTAGAATTTGAAGGTGATTTTGCTTTTGGCTATCTTAAAGGTGAAAATGGTGTGCATCGCTTAGTGCGTATTTCTCCTTTTGATAGTAATGCTAAGCGTCATACTTCTTTTGCTTCGGTGTATGTATATCCTTTGGTTGATGATACTATTGAAATTGAGATTAATCCTGCCGACATTGAAATTACTACAGCTCGTTCTAGTGGTGCTGGTGGACAGAACGTGAACAAGGTGGAAACTAAAGTTCAATTGGTTCACAAACCGACAGGTATTCAAATTCAATGTTCGGAAACACGTTCGCAACATGACAACCGTCAACGTGCCATGCAAATGTTGAAATCACAGTTGTATGAAATTGAATTGAAAAAACAATTAGCACAACGTGCCGATATTGAAGCGGGGAAAATGAAAATTGAATGGGGTTCGCAGATACGAAACTATGTGATGCAGCCTTATAAATTGGTCAAAGATGTTCGCACAGGTGTTGAAACTAGCGATGTGGATGCTGTTATGAACGGTGATATTGACAAATTCCTAAAAGGATATTTAATGATGATGGGACAGAAAGAGGAATAAAATGCAATAAATAACCAAAATCCAAATTCTAATTATTTATTAGAATTTGGATTTTTTTCTTCAGGAATTACTACCTGTGAAAAGTAAATCAAATTTTACTTTGTTCTTCAATTATTCTTTCAACTATATTCTCTTGTTTAAAATTTTCTAAGAACAATTGAATTAATTGATTTGTTGGACTATTTGGATATTTTTTCAGAAAACGATTAAATTCTGTAAGATTCTCTGGATAAATATATTTTTCTTCAGACGACCATTTATCCATTGTTGGTGTATTATCCATTCCCACTAGATAATCCAATTGATAGGCTTTATATTCTTCTTTTACACCTTCTAATAAAGTAGAGTTTGGATATTTTTCAATAAAATTTTCCCAAGAAATTATTCTTTCTCCTAATTCCTTAAAACTTATTGCAAGACCTGCATCGGCAGAATAGAGTTCTTTGCTTTCTTCACTTTTTAAATAGAGATATTCTTTATAGTCTTTTGACACATAATTACTAAATAGCTTATAATAAAAATCAGGTACTGTAGCAATTTGAACATAACCTTCTCCTATTTCTTCAATTTGTAAATGATGCTTTTTTAGCTTTCCTACAAAGTTGTCGAGATTTTTTTTTACACTTTCATCATCGGAATAAAAATTGTCTAATAAATTAGCCTCGCTTTCATATATTTTATCCAAAAGCGGTTGGTTTTCTTCTATATATTTTTCATATAATTTATTTGCTTCTTCATTGGTCGTATTTTCTAATTTCAGAATTATATTGGCTCTGTTGTTAGAAAACAATTCTAATATTGATCCTGAATTAGTTTCCTTTTGTGGTTCTTCCAACGCTACACTATGCTCTTTTGTTTCATTTTGTATTGAAGGAGTTGTATTCTTTGTTTCATTACAAGAAAAAAGAAATGCAAATAAAAGAGCTACAATAAATTTATTTTTCATCTTTACTATTGATTAATTTTAGAAGTGAATATTGATTCTTCTGGTTATAAGAAAACGTTTCTCAGTGTCTATAATTTGTAAAAACTTTATAAAAACGGATTAAAAATACAATAAATTATCATTCCAAATTTACTCACAACCATCAATTCCGCAACTGTCTCCTTCTTCTGAATTGATTATGGCTATTTTTGAATCAAAATTACCTTCTTTCCAAGTGGTTTCTAATGCTTGTATAAATATTTCTTCGGGTTGTGCTCCTGAAACAGCATATTTATTATCAAATACAAAAAACGGAACTCCTTGTACTCCTATATTTTGCGCTGTGGCAATATCGTTTTTAACCTCATCTGAATAAGCATCAGAATGTAAAACCTCATCTACAATTGTTTTTTCTAAGCCTACTTCTTGCCCTAATGTACTTAATGTTTCTAAATTATTCACATCTTTTCCATCGGTTAAATAAGCTTTTAAGAGCAGTTCTTTTAGTTCGTTTCCTAAATTATATTTTTTTGCTAAATGCAATAAACGGTGTGCGTTGTGAGAATTGGCTAAAATGGCTTTTTCGAAATGAAAATCTAAACCCGAATTTTTAGCGTTTTGGGTCATATTATCGACCATTTCTTGTGCCCAAGTTGTGTCTTTGCCATATTTCACTGCTAAATGATCCACAATATTATCATTGGCTGAAGCTTTAAAGTTTGCATCTAGTTGGAAACTTTTCCATTCTATTTCTACGTTGTCTTTGTGTTTAAAATTGGCCAATGCGCCTTCTATTCTTCTTTTTCCTATATAACAAAACGGACACATGACATCGGACCAAATTTGTACTTTTAATGTATTTTCCATTACTTTTTTTATTTGTATGCTCAAACTTACTCCTATTTGAATGATAATAAAAAGGGTTTATGAGTTTGTTAACGTATAAAATGGAATTTAAAATTGAACAATTAAAAAGCAAGCATGTAGTAAAGAAATGGATAAAAAAAGGTTACAAAACCATAGGCGGCTGTTCCTAAAACGAGAAATAAATGCCTGTATTGAAAGAAATTAACCTTTGATTTTAAATAATATACGTTAATTATTTCAAGTAATATGCCTAGAGAATACAGAACATTCGCCATGAAGCCCCACAAGAAAATCCCGATACAATCTGCTAATCCAAAACGGGACGGAAAAATTAGCAATATCGAGGAAATGCCTATAACTCCTATAATCAAATTAAAGTGAAGTCTATACCTTTCCCACCAAGTAATTGTTTGATTTATGGAACTAAAATCTATTTTTTTCATGTTTTTAATTTTATCTACTAAATATAAATGAAGCGTCCTTCACTATATTTTTTATTCTTCTACTATCTTAGTTGCGAGGTATTCAGGTAATTTATTTACTGCTGCTATTAATTTCTCTTTATTGACTGTTTGTTTTTCTTTGTTTTCTAGATTGTGGTTATAGTTTAAAAACAAATAATACATTAAAACCCTATTGTAATCGTCCAGTTGATTATCGGCTATCATTTCTAGCATTTTTGCTTCTATTTCATTTGCCTTTTCTGTTTCAGATAAAGCTCTGCCTATTCTACCTATACTTCCATAATAATGATTTTTACTTGGGTTTTCAACTCGCAAACTTATTCCTAATAGCAAGTCTAAAACATTAATGTCTAAAACTTCTAATTCTTTTATATAGGTTTTCCTTCTTCCCCATGCATAACTTCCGTCACTTACTCTGTCAAATCTATCGTTCATGATGTCTAGATGGGACCTGAGGAATATTTCCCAATTTATGGTTTCTGCTGCTAATTTAGCAATATTTACAGCATGTATTCTTGGACTATTATCTTGACTACAACCTCCCACTACAATTCGATTTCTCTTTAGTTCGAGTGCTGTTTTTGGTGAATCATAGAGGGCTACATATTCTTCTAATTCATCATTTGAACCTCCTTTTTCTAGCGCTTCTTTAACTGCTTCTTTTAGCAAAATATCAAATTTCTTATCTTTCGCTCTTAGACTATCCATTCGTTTGGGACGTAAAGAATCCCATAATTTACGCTTCTTCAAAAATTTCTCATACTTTTTTTCAGTATATTTTGATTTGAATTTGGGTCTTTTTGTTGCTTTATCAACATAATCTATAAATTCTTGGACTTTTAAAACCTCTTTGTTTTCATATCTAAAGTCTTCTCTTTCTGCTTTTTCATAAAAAACATGTGTAGTAGTATCGACCATACAATCTGAATATTGAATCATTCTGGCATAATGCTCTGGTATGGGTTGTTGTCTAAAATCTTCTGTAAAGTAAAACGCATAGATAGACTCTTCTGAATATTCACTCTTTTCGTAATGATCAAAAACCCATTGCCCTTTTACTGATTGGTCATATTTTTCTAAATCTTCATAAAGATTAAATTCATGTCCATATTTATCATTGAATTCTAAACTACTTAGCTCTAGAACATCTTTATCATTATAATCCTTATATTTAAACTTCACTACTACTAAGTTTTTTTCTAACTCGGCTTGGTTGTACTTTTTTATAAAATCATCAAAGGTAATATTTGCTTCTATATCGTTTTTTGCTTCATTTGCTAGTGAGCCTTTTAATGAGATATGATGAGCCTTTGCCTGTAGTTTTGACAAATAGGTTTTATTGAATTCGCAAACTTTAAATTTTAAGTTTAATGAATCTACAATAAATTTTAATTGTTTTACAGTGGTGTCCGAATAGATTAATCCATTATTCGATTTGGCAAATTCTGTGTTTTGGGAGAAACTGTTTATCCCAAACAATAAAAATAGGATTGTTGCTATATGTGATTTCGCCTTCTTCATTTTAGTAAGGTTTATGAATAGATTTTTTTAGTATTTTAAATATATGTTTACCTAAAAGGAGGTCCAGAAACCCAACCTACAATAGATTGTCGTGTGCCTTTTGTAATGGGTGTAACGCGATGCATGATGAAGGAAGGGAAAATGACTATGGTTCCTTTTTTTCGGGGTGCATTTTCTATTCTATTATTTATCATAAATTGTAAATCGCCTCCTTCATAGCTGTCTTCATCGGACAATTGAATGGTCATGCTTAATTTTCGTGCAGAAATTTCTCCTGGTCCAAAATCTAAATGCCAATCAAAAAAATCGCCTTCTGAATATCTTGTTAATTGTAGTTCCTGATGAAAACCTAACAAATCGAACCAAAATCTTTCGTTATTGCATTGCATTGCTAAACCTGCCAATCGGTTATAGATCCAATCGTTTTCGGGGGTGTTGTCTATGAACATTACAGAACTTTTTCGCAATTCGTCATTATAGATTTCGTCTCCAGAAAGTGTTGCTTTTATGGTTTTGTCGTCTTCCCAAAAATGAAGTATTCTATCTATTTCATGTGGTAGAAATAGTCCTGTATAGTAGATGTATTCTGCAAAGTTATGCTTTAGTGGTAATCCAAATGAATAATTGATTGCCATTCTTTTCTGTTTTTTTTAATATCAAGATGGTTTTTGTGGCTGTTGGGTAAATTTAAAATAAAAGATTGCCAATTCAAAACGGTTTTTGATTCTTTTGCACGAAAAGACATACTTTTTATGTATTATTGTTTGTTGGTGATGAACCCCATAGTGGTGGAATATAATAGGTTTCGTTCAACCACAGTTTACTTCACTTTTATTATTTGTGTTTTTGTGTTTAGTGATTATAATTCATTACTTCGTCTGTTCGCTTTGCTCGAGTGTTCGTGCTTCGCACGCAACGACCCACGGAGTGAAGATGAATACCTATAAAAAAACAATAAAAATTGATGAATAAACCTTAGCTGTTATAGGGCGTTTTTCTTTCTTTATTCATTGTATTCAGTCGTGTCTTTTTTTCTTTGAATTGATTTTATTCGTCCGTTCTTGAATTCAACCCTTATGTCAATATTTCTTGTTAGAAAAAAGAACTTTTTATAGGTTTTCCCACAAAGCAAAACCAAGTCATATTTGTAATTGTCAAAAGGAATTTCAATAATGTCCAAAGTCAATTTTGATTGTCTAATTGTGTTTTCTATGTTCACTTCTGAATTTTTCAATGAGCATAAAATATACTTTTCAATGTCAGGCAGGTGACTTTTAAAGTTCTCCCTGAATTCATTGTATTTGTCAACTTGTTCTTGTTTTATTTGCTTGTCTTTTGATTTAAAATACAAGTCACACAAATTCCCGTAACCGTCAAAAATTGGAGAGTCGTGATATGTTTCCGAATTACCTGTCCAAGCTTTTATGTATGAAAAATCTCTTTTTATTTTGTCAATAGTCAACATATTTTAATTCTTTTTTGGGTCAAAACCATACATAAAGTTATTCAAGTGTCCGCCTGAACTTTCAAGTCCTACAATGTCCATTAGTTCTTCAAAGTAACTACAAACTCTTTCTCTGTCTTCCGTGTCCAGCTGCAAGTATAGGTCGGTAAATCTCTCAAGTCCAATCTTAATAGCGTTTTGATACTCTTTGTCTGTTGGATTTCCTTTGTCAGCAAGCTTTTTAAAGTCGTCTGCTGCAAGGTTTATCATTTCTGTCAAAACAGGTTTTAGGTTTGGGTCGCCAATTCCAGGATAAAATAGTTTGTCGTCTTGTAGAAATTTTTCTTTGTTTTTGAACTCTTCAAATTTTGTCATTGCATTGTCTGGTGTTTTCAATTGTGCTTGTCCACAAGCTGTGAAAAGAAGTAAAGTCAGTCCTAATATTATGTTTGTTATTTGTTTCACTGTCGTCTTTTAAAATGCCCTATAACTTGTTTATAGGTCTGACATCCTCAGACCAATACCTCTAAAAGTTGATAGATGTCTGATAAACCTCAGTTTACTTTTTATTCCTTACAAACCTAAACTATTCTTTTTAGTCTTGCAATACGTATAAACACGTATTTCTTATGCTTTTTTGTACGTATAAATACGTAGTTAAGGTAAAATAGTTCACTAAAACACTTTTTATGGTGTACTGGTTTTGTTTTGGTAAAAATAGGGTGCTTTTTTTAATCTTTTTTACGGTTTTCCTTACTGTGGTGTTTTTTTTAGTTCTCGATACTTTTTTTATTCCATTTCATTACAAAAAAAACACTCGAACAGACGTGTTGCAAAAGCAAAGAGATCCGTTCAATCACGGTTTCATTGTTCATACTTCTCACGCAGCGAAACCTTAGCTGTTGTGAGCAGTTATTTTTGTTTGTAATGGCATTCTCCTAAAGGTTTTCCGCTTCCGCAAAAACAAGGGTCATCAATCGACATAAAGCTTTCTTTTACTAAAAAATCAGGTTCTCCTTCAAATTCTCCAGACTCTCCAGATTCAGCCATTTTTAATATTTCTTCAAACTCCTTTTCCGCTCTTTTTAAATCCTTTTCTGTTGGTTTTAGACGTTCTGTTAATTCCAAGTCAAATGTACTGTCCCAGATTTTAAAAGTTTCAGTGTTTTTGTCAGGTGGAATTTTAGCAAAGTTTTCTGGCGTGTTAATTTCTTGAAACTTTTTTAAATCATTTTTTAAAGATTCTAGTGATATAAAAATCACATTTTTTGGTTGTACTACATTGTATAATGAAATCAAGAATTTATCATTAGATGTAAAAACTTTAGCGAAAGGTGCATAAAATAGATATTCAAGGTCTAACAAATTTGTTAGTCTTTCTCCAAAAAGACTATTATTCAATCCAATATAAAACATTGATACAACAGAATAACAATAATAGGCATATTCAGAAAATTTTTCTAAATCGCCAAAACCACCTTTTTTCCATCTGTCCAATATTTGTGCAATTTTTTGTTCCTCTATCTTGAAATAATTTAGCATTCGTTCCAGAACATCTTCTGGTTCCATTTCTATATTAATTCTCTCAATAAATTTTTCTTTCAGTTCCTGAAGCTTTTCAGGGTTTGATGCTTTAGTATTTGTAACTTTAATATCTTTAAGATGTTCAAATTGGGCTTTAAATTCTTGAATGACATTTTCGTCCTTTGTTTCTTTTCTCCAAAGTGTTGAAGCAATATCATCTAAATTATTAAAGTCTCCTTTTGTCCATCTTTTTATTGATATCTCTTCGTCTGTTTCCTTAAATGTTAATCCTTTCTTTCCTTTAGTAGTTATTGATTCATTCGCTATGAGAAAAGGTCGATTCTCTGAATCAACAAAATTGCATAGAAAAGAGTTTTCTATTATTAGTTCGTATGGCATATTAACATACGAATTGTATGGGAATAACTTTTTTGATAGATTTATAACTTCTTCTTTTGGTGTTTTTCTTCCGGCTTTTTCTTCTTTCGATAAATCTCCAAGTATTTCAGATACTAGTAAAGGTGTAATGTTTACCGTATAGTATCTATGCAGTTCGATAATGTCATTATAATTAAGACCTTGAAAGGTGGATTTATCTAAAACAATAGGTATTGACATTCTTGGTTTGGTTTAATTGCTTACAACTTGTTTAAGGTCTGACATCCTCAGACCAATACCTCTAAAAGTTGATAGATTTATCTGATAAACATCAGTTTACTTTTTATTCTTTACAAACCTAAACTATTCTTTTTAGTCTTGCAATACGTATAAATACGTATTTTTTATGCTTTTATGTACGTATAAATACGTAGTCAAGGTAAAATAGTTCACCAAAACACTTTTTTATGGTGTATTGGGTTGGTTTTGTTTTTGGTAAAAATAGGGTGCTTTTTTTAATCTTTTTTACGGTTTTCCTTACTGTGGTGTTTTTTTTAGTTCTCGATACTTTTTTTTATTTCTTTTCATTACATAAAAAACACTCGAACGGACGGTGTGCAAAACTAAGAGTTGATGGAGAGCATTTTAACCACCCCGTCCTGCGGACACCCCTCCGAAGGAGGGGAAAATGACGGTAATCGTTATACATTTGCGGAGTGAAATATCTAAAAATCTTCACTCGTTTCAATCTTCTAATTTCTATTGGTTTTCTTTAGAAGCGTTCTGTTTTTTATAGTCTTTTCTCGAAAGTATCGCCATGATTAAGCCGAAAAATGAAGCATTAAAAATAAATTTCCCTAATTTAAATTCATTTCCACTAAAGTAATCGTATGCAGCAATTCCTACAGCATATATTAGCCCAGTTAATAAAAAAGTTTTTATCCTTTGTTTTATTATTGTATTCATATATTTTTATTTATTTTATGTTTTCATTTTTTATTCAAGTTGCCATTCAAAAAATTTTTCTTCATTTGAGAGTACAATTCTTTCTGCTTTTCCTTTTTCTATTTTCCAATGTGCTGAATAACTTCCTGCTCCATCTGAAAAAAATGAATATAAAAAATAAGTATCATTCTTTTTTACTATTTTGAATTGATTCTTTGACAAAAATCCAGAAAAATTTGGGTTGAACATTTTTGTAACCTCAAGATTAATGTTTTGTTTTTCAATAATTAAAATTAAGTTCGTCAATTCATTTTTAGGAAATTCCATTCCATAATCTGAACCAAACCATTCTTGATTATCAATTTTGCATATATACTTCCAATTACTTTGCATGCAATATTCGAAAGAATGCTTTGTTTTATCAAAGTTTTGAATTTCCCATTGCAATCTTATGTTTTTATCTAGATTGATTTCTCCTTTGCTTTGACCAAAAGTAGCAAATGTTATACAGTAAAAAATGACTACCAATTTATACATAAATTATTCTTTTAATTTTTAAGAAACTAGACGACACTATTTGTTTGTGGGGCTTTTGTTTGCGTGCACGGAATACATCTCACGCTAGTGATTGAGTATTTTCGTAAGTCCTCAATGAAATTGACCTATACCTATTAGTTTTTGAAACCTAACAGGTATAAAGCATCAATTTTTTAACCACTTCGTCTTGAAAAAACTCAAGCAAAAAGGAAAATGCGATATAATTGGGAGGTACTTTAGCATTCTTTAAGTTTCTATATTAATAAAAAATCTTATTTTAATTTCATAAATAGATAAGAAAAGACCATTGCATTTAGGTTTGCACTTTGTTTGTATGTTGACTCACCTCCATGTCCTCCTTCGCTTTCTTCAAAATAATAAATAGTATTTCCCATATCTATCATTTTAGCTGCCATTTTTCTAGCATGTCCAGGATGCACTCTATCATCTCGGGTTGAAGTGTAAAAAAAGACTTCTGGATATTGTATGTCTTTCTTTAAGTTCTGATAGGGTGAATATTTTTTAATATATTCCCATTGTTCGGGTTGGTCTGGATTCCCGTATTCGTCTGTCCAACTTGCTCCTGCCAGTAATTTATTAAAGCGTTTCATGTCTAATAATGGTACTTGACAAACTACTGCATTGTATAGTTCTGGTCTTTGCGTAAAAGCCACTCCTACTAATAGTCCTCCATTACTTCCTCCCATTATACCTAAATGTTTAGGAGATGTTATGTTTTTCTTTATCAAATCTTCTGTTACAGCATAAAAATCATCAAAAACATTTTGTCTTTTTTCTTTTAATCCTGCTTGATGCCATTTGGGACCAAATTCTCCTCCGCCTCTAATATTTGCAAGTACAAACACCCCACCGTTATCTAACCATGAAGTTCCAAAAGTGGCTGAATAAAAAGGTTTTAAAGCATTTTCAAACCCACCATAAGCATAGATTAATGTTGGGTTATTGCCATCTGTTTTCATTTTTTTGGAAGAAACTACAAAATAAGGCACTAATGTTCCATCTTTTGATTTCGTTTTATATTGATTTACAACATATTTATCGCCATCAAAATAGGCCTTCTGTGATTTAAATGGGCTATTCGTATTTGTTTCTGCATTGGCAATATATAGCGTTGTTGGAGTAAGAAAGTTTTTATAGGTAAACATATATTCATCTGACTTATAATCTAAATCGGCAATATAAATTGTTCCATGATCTGGTGTTTTTACTTTTTCACTTACCCATTTGTTTTTTTTATAACTGTAGATGTATAACTCACTATTTACGTTTGTGAGGAAGTTTATAAGTAGTTTATTTTTTGTTTTTGAAACACCTTCTATGCTTGAGAATTCATTTGGCTCTACTACTAATTTTATTTGTTTTTCCCCTTTTAATAATTCTGAAAAATTTAAACTTATTAATGAACCTTGTTTATAGTTCTTATTGTTTACTGTCCAATCTGATTTTAAAAGTAGAATTAATTGATTATTAATAATATGCTGAATTGAAGCATCAGCTGGTATTTGTAATTTTACTTTTTCTTTGCCTACTATTACGAAATTGGCAATATCTGAATAAGTAGTATAACTTTTAATAAATATATATTGATTTGAACCATCTATCATTAAATATCCCGATGCGAGAATATCATCTTCTTTACACTCATAAAGAAGCTCTGCATCTTTTAATAATGTTCCTCTTTTCCAAAGTTTAACCTGTCTTGGATATCCTGATGTGGTAAGGGTGTTTTCTCCAAAATCTGATGAAATAATCAAGGTGTTCTCATCTACATAGCTTGCTCCTCCTTTTGATTCTGGAATGTAAAAACCGTTTTCTATAAATTGCTTTGTATTTACATCAAACTCTTTCTTTATTGTTGCATCGCTCCCACCTTTTGATAAGCTCACCATAAAGCGATCATAACTTGGATACAAACCTGAAGCACCAGTATAGACCCAATTTATTGAATCTTTTCTTGATAGTTCATCTATATCTAAGAGGGTTTCCCATTCTGGTTTCCCTTCTAAATATTTTATCTTTAAACTCCTTCTCCATATGCCTCTTTCATTTTTTTCATCTTTCCAAAAATTATATACGAACTCGTTAGTGGTTGATGGTAGTATCAATTTATCTGAAGAATTATAGATCTCTAAACATTTATTATAGATGTCCTCATATACTTTACTATTTGATAATTTATCTTGTGTAATTTTATTTTGTGTAGCAACAAATTCTAGTGCTTTTTCACTCTCTATTTCTTCCAACCATAAATAGGGATCTTCTTGCGCTTGAATAGTAAAAATTGTGGTAAAAATCATTAAAAGAATAAACCTTTTTTTTATCATAATAGTTAATTTAAAATATTTTCTTTTTCAGAATGTGCTTATTTAAACAAAAAAACTTATTTCTTTTTTTGTTTTTCTTGGTCTTCATTTATTTTTTTTACTACATCCATTGAAATCACAGTTAATTCATTAGTTTCGCAATTCCATACATTCAAATATTTTTTAGAGATTACATTGTGTGTTTTCCATTTTGCAAGTTTTTGATATAGCATTAATGTGCAAATATCTGTTGCAGTTATAAAATCTCCTGTTTCGGGCAGATGACTATGCATTGCTCCTTCTATTTGCTTGTCTTCTTCTATGTTTCCATATTCTATTGGAATGATATTTTTATGAAGCTGTTTTTTTTCTATTAGTTTATTATTTTTATTATAGGTTAATAAATAATCGTTACCAAATATAACAACACCACTTTCTTTTGGTCCTGTAAGGATATATACTTTTTTTTCCTTTTTATTAATTAGTGGAATAATATTAGGACTCGTGTTTTGATAAAATTTAAAAAAATCATCTGTATTTGTTTTTAGCTCAGTTAATGCCTTTTCTCTAATATTGTATAAATCGTTTTCTAAATTTGTAAATTCTCTTTCAGCTAAATCTGTTATGGCTGTATCGATACTATAGGTACTATCAAATGAAATAGTTCCTATTACTTTTGGTGAGTCTTCTCTTGAAAAGAATATACATTTTGAAATTTCATTATCTGTATATGAGAAATAACCACCAATTTTTTCTCGTTGTTTGTAGGTTTCTAAAAATATATCGGTTCCAAACCATGATGCCATTTCTGATTTATAGAGTAGTTTACCTTCTGCTACTATGGGCTGTGCTTTTTTTGTTGGATTAGTTTGTCCAAACACATTTACCGCTAAAAATATTGTTGTAATTACTAGTATCTTTTTCAATTCGTTATGCTTTAAATATTCAGTCACACATTATGAATCTATCATGAAAATCTCTTTGTTTATACTTGATTTTTACAGGCATAATAACAATAAACTCTCTTATAAAAAAATAATCTGTAATCTGTGGGTTAATTATTGTTTTTTGTTTATTCCTTACAAACCTAAACTTTTCTTTTTAGTCTTGCAATACGTATAAACACGTATTTTTCATGCTTTTTTGGACGTATAAATACGTAGTCAAGGTAAAATAGTTCACCAAAACACTATTTTATGGTGTACTGGTTTTGTTTTGGTAAAAATAGGGTGCTTTTTTTAATTTCTTTTACGGTTTTCCTTATTATGATGTTTTTTTTTAGTTCTCGATACTTTTTTTATTCCATTTCATTACATAAAAAACACTCGAACAGACGTGTTGCAAGAGCTAAGAGATTGCTGGAGCCGAATTTTAACCACCCTACAGACAAAGGTAATCCTTCAAGACCTGTCGGGTTTTAGAAACCTGACAGGTCTTGAAGGATTGAACGTTATTTAGTTGAAGCTGGTTTACTTATTTTTTTTTATACAGCGTCCTCGTGTTTCATTTCCTTCATGGAGTACCACTTCGGAATGTAGCAATGTTGCTGCGGCTGCAGATTCTTTAACTTTGGTGGCACTGCGCTTTAACATGGCTGTTTCAAAAGTGTTCAAAACACTTTTTCGTATTCCTAGTTCTCTCCATTCTGATGGTGGTTTGCATCCTTTTGAGATTCCACGAGCCAATGCTAATGCGTCTAACAAGGCTTGGTTGGCTCCTTGTCCTTTAAAGGGACTCATTGGGTGTGCGGCATCTCCGATGAGTGTTATTTGTTCTCCTTTTTCTAACAATTCTGGTTTGAGTAACTCCCGATCATACACAGGATATCCAGAAATTTGAGCTTCTGGGGTTGCTGTCAATATTTGAGGTATTGGTTCGTGCCATTGCGTTCTGCGGCAGGCTTCTTCTTTAAGGGCTTGTGTTCCTCGATTACTTAATGCCTTTGCTTCCTCTTCTGGCATGGGGAAGCTTAGTTGCCACATTATCGAATTGGAAGTATAGGGCATCATGTAGATTCGCTCATTACCATTGGCTGTTTGAAAAACTGTAGCCGAATCGAGTAAATCATTATTCTGTCCTTCAAGAGTGTCTAATGAACAAATTCCTAATATTACGATACAACCTAAGTAACGCAAAGGAGTGACAGCTTCTCCAAGCAACAACTTGCGCACCGAACTACGAATTCCGTCTGCACCAACCACCAAATCGGCGTTATATTGTTTGATTGCTCCGTTTACTTGGAAATTGAGAGTAACACTCTTATCGTCATTTGTTTTAAAATCGATTAACTGATGTCCCCATTGTACCGCATCCTGTCCTCCCAATTGTTCCAAGAGTGCTAATCGTAATGATTGCCTTGCTATATGCACATTGGTGCGTTTTGGAGTTGTTTGTTTTTCTGACTGCACCCACTTTCGCATTCCCCACTCACCTATTACTTTCCCTTCTGTTGTATGAACTAAATGGCGTGTTGAAACTACTCCTGCTTCTAATGAAAAAAGTCCAAAGCCTTCTATCGCTTTGCTTGCTTGTTGCAAAGTGAGTCCATAACCTTGAGATCGTGCCTTGAAACTTGTATCGCGTTCATAAAGTGTGAAAGGAATCCTGCGGTGCAAACAAGCCACTGCGAGAGCTACTCCTCCAATTCCTGCTCCTATAATTGCCACATGTGGGTAGTTTTCATTATCTGCTTTAGGTGGTTGCATGGCTGAAAGTAGTCCAGAGCCTAAACAATTTGGGCATGTATAGGGTTGACTTTTTGGAGGTACAGGAGCTACTCCTTCTCCATTTGTTTTTTCAAATTGATCGAGTGCAATTTCATACTGGAGTCGGACTTTTTTTCGAATTCTTCGCTTTTTTTTTCCTTCTCCTTGGCATTCCTGACAACTCGTCCAGCTTGTTTCTGGATGTATTATCTTTTCCGTTTCTTTGCTTGACATGATATTATTGAGACGCAATTTTAGAGATTCGTATGTTTTACTATTAGATGAAGGTGTTTCAATTATTCTATTCCTGTTAGTTATTCTTTATTACTTTTTCATAGGCTTTTCTAGGGCTTCCTCTAAAATATACTTCACCACAATAAACATAGCCTTGTTTTTCGAAGAGGTGCATCATGGCATTATTATCGAAATTAGTATCGGCTTTAATACTGTAGATATTGTTTTTTGTAGCGAATTCTTCTATATAAGTCATCATTATTTTGGCCAAACCTTTTCCTAAATAATCTTGTGAAATGGCTACACGATGAAACACGACAAAATCATGGTTTGTGAGCCACTTCCCTACTATTTTTTCATATTCGGGTTCGTCATTTATTAGAATAGCACAATAGCCCACAATAGTTTCATTATCTACTAAAACATAGCCATGTTCTTTTTCAATATCGTTTTGAATGATTTCTAGATTAGGATAACCGTCTTGCCATTGGTTACTTCCATCTTCTTTTCTTCTTTGAATGGCTTGTTGTAATATTGTCCAAATGGAAGGAATTTCTGAAAGTTGGGCTTTTCTTAATTGATAGGTGTGTTGCATAGTTCTATGGTGATGGTTTCAAATATATCAAAAAAAATCCTCCTCATACTCTAAAAAGAGTACAAAAAGGAAAAACTTAAAAAATTAATATATTATACCGTTTATTTTTTGAAATTCCCCTAAAGGAAATTTCTAAATAGCATAAAAAAACTACGCTTCGTTTCCGATATATTTACAAGTAGCACGAACTACCGTCATTGTACCGTTTCCGTTATTACAACATAAACAAGCAAGTTTTTCGTTGACAATGCATGTGCTACAATTACTAACAATAGCACTTCCATTAATTTGTGACATTTCTGTGCGACTTAAGACTTTAGTGGCTAATTCTTTAATTTTATTCATTTTGCTCCAATTTTCTAATAAAAAGGGTTAATAAAAGGTCCAATATATACACAAGTAACACCTAATTCTCTTAATTGAGCTGCCTCATAATGATTATGGATTGATACTTCTGGACTAGAATGATGCCAACACATATAGGTGCTACCTCCATTTATGGTTTGGGCTTCATTTTTTGTTAGTTCAAATTTTTTTAGTGTGTCTAGTTTTTTTTTCATCTTTTTAGTTTTAATAACGCTTTTAAAATTTGTATTCTCCAAACTTCTTGCAATTTAGTACAACTTAAAAAGTTAATTATCACCCATTTTGGGTGATTTTTTTATTTTAACCTGCTCCATTAAAACGATCGAAAACTATTCCGTTTTCGGTTATTTTGAATACAAACCAAATTGCATATTCTTCTTCCGACATATAATTGGAATAGCCATCATCAAAATCTCCGAAAATTTCGGAATGACTATGCATTCCAGTAGTTAAGGTTAGTTCATCATATTTAAAAAGTAGCTCATATTTAGACACATTATCTCCGTTATCGATTGTTACTTTATATAATCCGCTGTTTTTATTCCAATTTATATTTTTTAAATCGATATGGTTTAAGCATGCTTTTAAATCGGATTCCAGACTTTCAAAGTATTCCTCTTTCATAATTTCGTGTAAATATTTAACAATAACTCCATTGTTTTTATCGTTGAGTGCTTTTTTTAATTCGGCTAAATCTTTTAGGGCTTTATTTCGCTTTTCTAATTCTTTATCTTCAAGTTTTTTTATTAAACTACTGTTCTCATTTTCTATTGTTGATAATACTATTGTTGCATTGGATTGAGCTGGTTTATACCAATCTTGGTTTTCAAAATAGCGTGCATACTTAGATGTTGAAAACACATAACCTTTTCTTGCAGAAATTTCATTGCGTAGCAATGCCAATTCTTCTACGCTTTTGCCTTTAAGTTGATTTTCTTTTAGTAATTGTGTGCTACATGTGCTACAGTTTTCTATTGTTTGCGAAAATACTATTGTGCTTAGCAATAGCATATACATAGTGAGTTTTTTTATCATTGTTGTTTTTTGTTGTTTATGTATCGTTTTACAATTGAGAGTAAACTTATACTGATTGTATATATATAAAGTAGTGTGAAACCATTTTCTCTAAAATTACGAATTATTAATACGGTTAAAATACAAGACAAGCCTACTAAAAATGTAAGCATTAAATACCGAATGAGTTGCTTTTTATTTTTATAAAAATTAAATTGTATAAATAGGCAAACGTTGATAAATGGTATAAAAAACGAAAAAAATAAAGCACGTATTAACAAAAAGCCTATTCCAAAATCTATTCCTGTCATCTTATTATATTACTATTTATCAATAATTTCAGATTTAAAAAACACAAATATTTTAGCTTCCTTAGCTATCTCTTCAGAATTTAATAAATAATCTGGTATTCGTTTTTCTTTCTCAAAATAACCTGTCACTTTTAACAACTGTTTTCCTGGATTAAAATTTTTTAAATAATTGGTGCTTTTATCTGCCGATTCAATATAAAAACAATGTGCAATTAAATTGTTATCACTGTATTTCTTATAGTCCTCTTTTGTTATCCAATTCGGACATTCGCAACCCCAAATGATATACTCTAATTCTATAGTAATGTGTTTCTCGCTAGATGCTACAGCAAATTCATTATTTTTATTTTCCTTTTTGGGTGTAAAATCATTGAAAATAAATATCCAAAAAACTGATATTAAAAATTTCATAGCCTATTTTATAAAAATTAATATTATAATCAAAACTCCACATAATAATAAGAAAAATGGTATCTATTAGTTTGGTTATTCCTTGATAGCAAGAACCTCCTCCTTCATTTAGTACTTGAGGAAAACTAAAATAAGAGCATATAACAATTACTACTATTAGAACGATTTTCTTGCTGTTGTTCATTTATTAATATGTCTACTTTTTTGAATTACAATGCACATAAATTAAATCATCCACAGAATCATCCCCTAACTCTTTTGCCCTGTTTAAATCTTCACATGCACTCTTTTTTTCTTCTTCAGAAAGTTTAATCTTTCCATTTTTTTGTAATAAATTAATCTTTGCTACTCCTCTATTCGCAAGTGCTTGATAGTAATCGGAGCTAATTGCAATAGCGCTGTCATAATCTAAAATTGCTTCTTTACTATTAAACAACATATCATTTGCTGTTCCTCGAATGAAATATATTTCAGGATCTGATGCATTTATTTTTAGATAATCATCACAATTAGTAATTACTTCTTTATAATTTCCTTCATGCCAATTGATTCTTGCTGACCAATACAATGCTGCTTCTGACATTTTATGGTTAGTATTTTCTGCAATAACATAATTAAAATCTTCTTTCGCTTTTTTTAAATTGTTAGCATGCATGTTTGACAACCCTCTATCTGTAAATGAAGCTAAATCTGTACTATCCAATTCAATAGCAATAGTAAAATCGCTTATCGCTAAATCGTATTTATTAATTTTATCATACGACAAACCTCTGTTTATAAATCCTGTTTTCTTTATTAAAGGTTTATCCGTTAAAGCTATTAACTCTGTAAAATTTAAAATCGCTTCTTCATATTTGCCTAATTTAAAATTAGTATTACCTAGATTATATAATTCAGCAGCTTTGTTTTGAGAAAAACTCAAAATGGTAATAATTAGGGTAAAGCTTAGGGTAAATATTTTTTTCATGTTTATTTTCATTAGATAAAATGCTATTCTCATTACCCGCTACGCAATTAGAAAGATTTTCTTGTTGTTGTTCATTTATTAAGACTCAAATTCATTCAATTCTTTAAGTATTCTTATTTTTTCTTCAAAAAAGGTAGTATCAATATTCAAATCGACTTTCATTTCTAAAAATTCTTTCAAAAATTTTTCTTTATCAGATTCTCCTTCAATATATTGCAAACTAAATTCTGCATGTTTCATTGATAATTCAATACCTTTATTTTGAAACTTCTCCCAAGCCAACAAATGTTTTTTAAAATTCGTTGTACTATTTACTTTGTCCAAATAAAACAAAGCTTCTAAAGCATCATATTGATCAAAAGGTAGCTCTGGTTTTTCTAAATAATAATTTAAATACTCTTCTAAATAGCGAATTGATTTTTCATTATTAAAGAAAGCTAAAACAAGAGCATAAATATGTCCCACACAACACACTTCACTCTTCAAAAAATGAGTTCCTATAATATCAATTTGCTCGTCAAATCCTTTTACAGCAGAAAAATAGGCTCCTACTAATCTTGTTCTCCAATTAAAGTCACCTAATAGTTGTAAAGTAATTTCAGGAGTAATCTCTTTCTTTATTTTTTTTATTTCTTCAACCCATGAAAGATCATAATATCTATCTATAGTCATATAAAAAGGAACACACCATTTTTTTATAAATGCTGCTTCTAATTGAGTTGAATTTACATGTGAAACCAATTCGTCAAAAGGTGAATGATTTATTATTGTTGCTCCTGCTGAATGAAGTTTTAATTTTTCTTCCGTTTTTTTATCCATAACTTTTAAATGTATTAATCTATCATCATTCCTTTATTAGCAAGTCTCTTCGTAGTATATTCCGATTCAAAAACTAGATTTTTTTTGTATTCAAAAGTAGTTATTCTTTTTTCATGTAATTTAATTTCGGTAATAATGGGTTTCTTCTCAACTGTATTCTCTAATAAAATAATGGTTGAATCATTTTTCCAAAAAGCTTCTTCAACCCATTGCGATGGTCCTTTGAAATCAATTCTATTCACTGTTTGATTCTTAATATCTACCCAATTAATTTCTTGATCTGGAGAAAACATCACGCCTTTATCATCGTCAATAGACCAATTATAACTATCAAAATCGATATAGGATTGCTTGTTTTTATTGAATACTAAAAATTCTTTATAGATTGTATCGAATTCTTTATCGAAAAGACCATATACGTTTCCTTTGCTTAAAATTAGTGTGTCTGCTCTTAGAAAAACAAATTGCTCAATTGAAAAACTGGTGTCTTTAGTTTTATAATAATTTACCCATTCTTTTAAAACATGATTTTCATCTAGATTTAAAATTTCTTTTAAATTCGCTTCCGTTTTAATAGGATTACTTTCTTTTTGTTTCTTTTTTGAACATGACGAAAGTGCAATTAATAGACAAAAGATGAAGAGTGCTTTTTTCATAAATTTATAATTATGCCATACTACATTTCAATTCTATTTCTGGTGCTATGAAATAGGTGAAAATTATCTCTTTTTTGTCTAATGGTTGTTCCAATACTATTTCAAGAGGTATCGTTAATGAAGATTCATTTCTATACAACCAAATATCATTATAGACATGCACTTTGGTATCGATTATCATTTTTTCGCAATTTGTATTTAATGATGTTAAATCGACTTTCACTTCTGGTAATTGCGAAGGAATGTTTTCTGAATTTGACAATGTGGCTACCGATTCGCGTACGTTTAAGATACTTTTACCTTCATTTTCTTTATAATTGGTACTATTTGCTACTTTGTCTAAAAATGACAAATGCAGTATGACATTTTCTGGGATTAATGTTATGTTTCTATTGAATTGAGGCAGCAAATTAAACAAAATGGGTACATAGCATTCTCGATACAATACTGCATCTAAGGTTTCACTTATTAGTATATGAAAGGAATCTGAATTTGGTACTTGAAATGTAACTGCATCAGCGGTATATATTTCATTAACATAGTTGGATAGTTTTACTCCTTCTATTAGTTTCTTAGCCGATTTTACTGAGTTTTTATTGATTTCTAATACTGTGAACTGAATTTCTTCTGGTTGAAACAAAGGTGCTATTAAAGTAACAAAAGGAGCATATGGTCCGCAGCCAGCATAGCATATTTTTATTAATTCTCCTGGATGTGCTTTTTGTTTTTCTTTAATTGCTGCAACAATTGCTTTTAAAAACTTAGTTGTTCTTTTATAGTCTAATAAACATTGTGCTGCAAAGTTTAACCCTAGTGCTTTTCCTCTGGCTGTTGGAATGGCTGCCATATGCTCAATGACAAAATCGCTTCCTGTAATTTCTGTAATTTGCTGAAAATAACCGTGAATTTCGTCTAAGCTTTTTACGGCTTCAACCTCATCGATTGCATTTTCAAATATGGAAGAAGTAAGTTTTTGAATTGCATTATTAATTATTTTTTCATCCATTGTTTGTTTACTCTTTTTACTTTGTATTCGTTATTTATAAATATAACTTCTCTTTTTTTATAGTTTTTAACTGTTCGTCTTTTGGATAAAATGTTACTTTTGAATCATTTATTTTGTTCTCGTTCGCTTCTTCATTTTGAATATTCTATCGTTAAAATAGGCTTCTAATTCTGTAGCAAAAGACATGGGGTTTTCATAAGTGGTGAGTACTTTATACGTATGTCGTGCTACTAACTCTTCAAGTTGTTTTTCTAAACGAACTATTTCTTTTTTTAAATAGCTGTACTTGTCAACTGTTGGTTTTACTTTTACAGCTCCTTCGCTCAAATTAATCGCTGTATTGCCATGAAAAATATGTGCATGAAAAGCTTGAAGTTCTTCTAAAGTTCCTGTTTTATAAATTTGAATCAGTTTTGATGTAATTTCGGTAGCCATCTCTTGCGAATCTTCTTGCATAGAAAATTTATCGGGATGCACCTGTAGCATTGCCTCTTTATAGAGTCGTTTTTTCTCTTGAATATCTAGTGTGTTCTCTAAGGGTTTGTTTGTATTGCTTTTAGAAACCAAACCAACTGGAGCAACATAATTTTTCCCCTTTCGTTTCTGCGCTAAGCGTTTTTCTTTCTTTGCTGCTTTTTGCTCTTTGTATAACTGTGTTAGCTCTCTTTCTTCTACTAACAAATCGGCTATTTTGTTTCTTAAAGATTGTTCAAAAGGGAATAATAACTGTTCTGCATTGGCTATTTTACATTGCAAATCGGTCATTAAAGCTTCTAAATGTGCTAGTTCTTCTCCAGAATGCTCTTGTATTTCAATTGAATCGGGTGTCATGCTGTAAAAATACTTAATTTAGTAAATGAAATCATTTCAATTATCAAAATAATCTATTTTTTCGCTTTTTTAAGGTATCAACCATTTTCTCCAAAAAGGTCTATTATTTAAATAGGTTTCAAAGTGAGTTCTAAACGAAATAAAAGTATCAGGTAATGGCACATTGTTCTCTTTTGCAAAAACAATATATTTTTCTCTTGTAAATTTCTTTAGTACTTTGGTTTTTAGATTAAAACTGAAATAATCAAACTTGGAGCTTTTGGAAAAATCATGATGGATTTCTGCATAGAGCATCGTGTTTACAATACTATACTTATTGACTACTATCGATGTTGCATTTTCCGTAGGTTGAAAATACGTATTTTCAAAATCTTCATTTTCTATGGTTTGGTCATAACCAATTGGAATGCGATTATTATCTCCTAATCCTGTATCTTGCCAATAGGTAAATCTGAAAGAAAAAAGAAAAACAAAAAGGATTACAAATAGGCTACTCAAGAATTTCGTTTTTTGTTTCAATATCTTTTCTAACCAACTTTTATTTATAAAATAGTGCAATACATTCAAGATTAAAGAAATAAGCAAAGCATAAATAAATGCATAAATTCCTGTTTTAAGAATAACAAAAACGAGTTCTAATAGTGCCATTTGATGTTTTTAATTTGATGAATCAAAAAATTCCTTAGAATGATTATCTAGCATATTGTAAAATTCATTCAAAAATTCTTGACTTATTTCATCTGCTTCTATTCTATTTTTTATTCGAAGTAATGCAACTGAATTACAATTTATATTGCGTTTCAAATCAAAAATAGTCATTTTTTTATTTCTAATTTCAGAGAATACATCTACTATTTTTTCTATTCTATGTTCTTTTATATACAGTTCGTTTAACATTCCAAAAGAAATAACTTCTACTTCAAAAGTTGATTTATTAATAAGAAAACCAGGTGCTCCTACTATTTCTGGTATTTTTCCAGCACTAGAATTGGATTTAAGAATTATAAAATCAAAATAATAAGCATCACAAAACTCTTTACTAGCCTTAAAACCACACTTATAGCAAATTCCATCTATTTCATATAAATTCTCATTATGGGAATCAATATACTTTTGTGCTATTTCAATTATTTTTTTACTTATGTTCATCAATCTCTTTAATTTCAAAAGGCTTCACTTCATGTATCAAAACTAAGCCATCAATTACTTCCCAAAGATATAAAGGAATAAAAGAATGTCCCATAAATCTCGATTCGATTCTACTTTCACTAGGGTAGGTTTTCTGAGTTATATATTTTGCTGTACCATCAAATTCTTGATTTATTTTATATTCAATGCTGTTTGCAATCGCTTCTGGGATTATCTTAGGCTTGCTTTTATTGAGATAGTTATATTTCGTACCAGATAAGGAAGTATAGGCAATATAAAAATAGTCGTCCTTATATTTTTCAAACAACTGATTGGCAAATGTGATTCGGTTATTTTGATAAAAAGGAAGCTGTATTGATTTCGGTTTTTTTAACAAATGAGTGCTCGAACCAAAGAGTACTACTTTTTCTTCTGGATAGTGCGAACGAATGAAATCGAAATTCATACACATTCCTATATCCCTTTTATTAACTGCATAATTGGGGGTGTTTGGTTTCTCTTCAAATAGGAAAATCATATTCTTTAAAGCTTCACAAAAGAAATAATCGTCTTTGTTTTTTGGTTTAAAAGTTGCTAATATCTTCTCGGAATAATCTATAATTTTTCGCTTCACCTTTTTATTGTTTCGAAATAAAGCACTAAGATTCGCGATATTCGCTTTTTCAATATACTTTATAAAATCGTTCTTTTCTTCTTGAGAAAGTGTTGTTACTCGCTCTAAATCTTCGGCTATATTTTTAGCAAATCGAACTCCAGAAAAAGCAGGATCGAAACCTAAAATTTTCACTTCATTTCCTTTTTTATTTTGTTCATAAACAAACGAATACAGCGTTTCCATTTCTTTAGCATTGAGCATGTTATACATGGCTTTTTCGTAGTTCGCAATATCGTTATCTTTAACAAAACGTTGGTGGGCTTTGTACAACTCATACATATTTCCTTCTATTGCGATAATTTTATATTCTTTCGCTACAACCAATTTCTTTATTAAATCGATGCGATAGGTTGTAATAGTACTTTCTTGATGTGTAGGATCTCCTAATCCAACTATAGTAACATGTTCTGGTAGTGTTTTAAGAATCGTATCATTAATACTGTAGTTATCTTCTTGTGCTTCAATACATGTTATGTTTCCTATTAGTATCCCTAAAATTAAGAAAAGATGCTTCATTTACTTTGTTTTTGATTTCGGGTAAATTTAGAGCAAATGAAGTCGTGAGCAAAAATCTTACGAAAACTTTAAGAAATTTGTCTTTCTAAATCACTCATTTATTTCCGCTTATAACCTAAAAAAGATATATTTGCTTAAACCCAAATTATGCAGTAGAATTCTATTACGTATTTTGGGTTAAACAAATTGCTAATCTCAAAATCCTTTTATACTTTCATAATCGCTTTTACTAAAAACAACTATGCCATTTATTCCACATTCCAATTATAATTTTACTGTTCCTTTCTTGCACAAACACAAACATGTTTCAACAATATATGCAGGAATGTTTAGGAGTTTCCCTGTTCCGGAATATGAAACAGAAACGTTGGAACTCGTTGATGGTGATTTTCTAATGGTGGATTATAATTTAAGAAATACTCAAAAAGCAATAATTCTGTGTCATGGTTTGGAAGGCAGCTCTAGACGTCCGTATATGAATAGTTGTGCTGCCTATTTCTTAAAGCGAAATTATGCTGTTTTTGCTTGGAATAATCGCAGTTGTGGTGGCACTATGAATCGTTTACCGCGCATGTATCATCATGCTGCTATTGAAGATTTAGATGCTGTGATTCAATTTGCGCTTACAAAAGTAGAAGAAGTCTATCTCATTGGTTATTCTATGGGTGGAGCACAAGTGTTGAACTATTTTGGAAGAACACCCAATATGAGTGCAAAGGTGAAAGCTGGTATTGCTGTTTCTGTTCCCATAGAAGTTAAATCTAGTGTTGAAGCTTTAAAGACTGGTTTTAACAAAGTCTATATGAAGAATTTCACAAACGATTTGACTAAAAAACTAAAAATTAAAGCGAAGCAATTCCCAAATATGATTGACTTGAAAAAAGTGAATGCTATTAAAAGTTTTGCTGAGCTTGACGATAATTTTACGGCTCCGCTTCATGGTTTTACCGATCGGGAAGATTACTATTTTAGTGTTTCTCCTGCTAGGAATATTGAGAATATTTCCAAACCTGTTTTAATAATTAATGCCTTAGACGATCCTTTTTTAGGCAATGGTTGTTATCCTGTTGATTTGGCTACCGAGCATGAATTTGTTCATTTAGAGACCCCAAAATATGGCGGTCATTGTGCCTATCCTATGAAAAACTCACTACATTCCTATGCCGAAATTAGAGCTTTTTCTTTTATTGAGGAGTTGAAGGATTAAAAACACATAGCCAACAACACACAATAGAAAAATAACTCGCAACCCTGTTGTCCTACAAAACAAATCACCAAAAAAACTAGTGAGTACATTTAAAGTGTTCTCAAAACATATCTTACTATATATAAAGTTAAATCAATCTACAATAGTAGAAATGAACATTCACGAACACAAAAAAAAGCGTAGTGAAACGAAGCACAAAAAAACTAGTGAGTACATTTAAAGTGTTCTTAAAACAAATCTGTAATTTGCTCAATTGATTCGTATCTACAATAGTAGAAACTTAAAGTGTTCTTAAAACATATTAAAAAACGGATTCAACCCTTACATCTACAATAGTAGAAATTTAATGTGTTCTTAAAACGGCACCAGCACCAACATTTATAGCACTAATCTACAATAGTAGAAATTTAAAGTGTTCTTAAAACCTCAAATATTATAAAATGTACGTAACTAATCTACAATAGTAGAAATTTAAAGTGTTCTTAAAACTCTGCATACATCAACATCACATTATCCATCTACAATAGTAGAAATTTAAAGTGTTCTTAAAACATAAGTCAGGAAATAAAAGAAAACTATCTATCTACAATAGTAGAAATTTAAAGTGTTCTTAAAACTAATAGAAAATTAGGAGCGCAACGAAAATCTACAATAGTAGAAATTTAAAGTGTTCTTAAAACAATCTGGAACAGGAATATTTGAACCAAATCTACAATAGTAGAAATTTAAAGTGTTCTTAAAACATGTGTCCAAATTGTAAAAGGCATTCGTATCTACAATAGTAGAAATTTAAAGTGTTCTTAAAACCTCTATAGATGTTAGTTGCTCTTCATTCAATCTACAATAGTAGAAATTTAAAGTGTTCTTAAAACGCATTTTGTGTTTGAACGATGCTTCTCCATCTACAATAGTAGAAATTTAAAGTGTTCTTAAAACAGGTAGAATTACAAAAAAACAATTGCATATCTACAATAGTAGAAATTTAAAGTGTTCTTAAAACATTCTTCAACAGAATAACCTGCTTGCGATCTACAATAGTAGAAATTTAAAGTGTTCTTAAAACCTCAAAGATTTATCTCACTCGGATGCTTTAATCTACAATAGTAGAAATTTAAAGTGTTCTTAAAACTTAACACAAAAGGACATTCTGTGGATAATCTACAATAGTAGAAATTTAAAGTGTTCTTAAAACGGTACATCACGTTTTTTTATAGATGCGAATCTACAATAGTAGAAATTTAAAGTGTTCTTAAAACACACAAAACAATTCACGCTCCTAAAAAAATCTACAATAGTAGAAATTTAAAGTGTTCTTAAAACCTAAATCATGATGGAAAAATACATAGATATCTACAATAGTAGAAATTTAAAGTGTTCTTAAAACTTGAAAAAGAGATTACATCCATTTCTTCATCTACAATAGTAGAAATTTAAAGTGTTCTTAAAACGAACAAATAGCCAATGCTACGCAATATTATCTACAATAGTAGAAATTTAAAGTGTTCTTAAAACTAGGTCGACAATTAGAGCCAGGAGATCATCTACAATAGTAGAAATTTAAAGTGTTCTTAAAACCTGATTTAGAAGCTAAAAAGCTAGAATATCTACAATAGTAGAAATTTAAAGTGTTCTTAAAACGAAGAGGAATGTTGTTGTCATCACAATATTAGCTAAAAAGCTAGAATATCTACAATAGTAGAAATTTAAAGTGTTCTTAAAACCAAGAAACTAATGCATTTAAGTCTTTAAGATCTACAATAGTAGAAATTTAAAGTGTTCTTAAAACTAATTGCTCATGTGATGCTGCATTAGTCAATCTACAATAGTAGAAATTTAAAGTGTTCTTAAAACGTGTAAGAGCCGAACCAGTTGATGTGGCTTATCTACAATAGTAGAAATTTAAAGTGTTCTTAAAACTAAGGCGGTTGTAACTACATCACCCTGATCTACAATAGTAGAAATTTAAAGTGTTCTTAAAACCACTAATGCAGATACTCAGGCTTTATTGGATCTACAATAGTAGAAATTTAAAGTGTTCTCAAAACGTCTTTTAGATGAGCTAGGAATAAGTGCATCTACAATAGTAGAAATTTAAAGTGTTCTCAAAACATTCCAAAGAACATAAATTGTTCTATTATCTACAATAGTAGAAATTTAAAGTGTTCTCAAAACCGCTGGCACCTATGCCTGTTACAAAATATCTACAATAGTAGAAATTTAAAGTGTTCTTAAAACATCAAAAACAGCTCATATAACGATAGATATCTACAATAGTAGAAATTTAAAGTGTTCTTAAAACAGTAAAAATACAAAAAGGTAGTATAAATCAATCTACATTAGTAGAAATGACCACTCACGAACACCAAAAAAAGCGTAGTGAAACGAAGCACTAAAAAAACTAGTGAGTACATTTAAAGTGTTCTCAAAACGCTGAAACTGTCAAAATGACTAAAGCTCTCCTAAAAAGTTAGTAATCTTGTCATTCCTACCACAGAAAAAAATAACACAACACTGATTATGAGACTCCTCCTTGCGTCGGAGTGACAAACAGATGTTGATTTTTACTTTTCGGATAACTTCTTCTTTTACCTCATTCTTGATAAATAATTTCATCACGATTTTGATACATTTGATGATTGTATATAGAACGTGGGCAAAAAATGAAATCGTTTATATAGGAAATGGGTAAATAGTTTTCCATAATGTCAAAGAACTTTTAATACCTACTATTTACTCTTGTTTTGTTGTACATATTGCAACCATTCCCGATTAGAAATAGCTAATTTTATTTTCTTTAAATCGTCAGAAGTTTTGGTTTTGTTAATTTGTTCTAAAATCCAAAGTCCCTTTTTCGCAATGTGATACGCTCCGTTGGCATCGGCATTGTTTGGCAATTCTGCTGAAGCTTTTCTACTATCATAGAATATTCCTTTTTCATTTGCTACAGGAGAAATAAGATAATCTACCTCGGTTTGAATTTCGCTGTTACGCATTTGTAAAACCAATTTGAACAAGTATAATAATTCTTCAAAAAAGCTTTTTTCATTTTCCATTAGAATTTGTGTTTTTAATTCACTAGTACAATCCAAATTGTTTTTGTCAAAAAAGGCTTGTAACTTTTCTGTTATAGCAATAGAATGGCTTACAAAATGATTGTTTTGTTCTTTTTCTCTTTTAGTTTCTATTCTATCACCATAAGAACAAATGACCCAGTCTTGTTTTGTTTCAGCAGCTTTTGCATTAAAATCACTGTATTTCGTTACTACAAACTCAAAGTAGGCTTTCGCTTTATTGTAACGAATACTATCAAATTTGTTAAAGAAAATTTTAGCCTTTTCTATGTTTTCATATTTAGTATAAAAATAATTTACAAAACCAGTAGTAGGGTCTATTTTGCTAGTATTCCAAGCTGGAACATAAAACAAAAAACCAGATTGTTTGCCTATTTTTTGAAAACTTTCAAATTTATTGGTCAATTGCAAAGCATTATAGATGCCACCTAGTTCTTTAGGTTGTTTATTTTTTAAAACCAAATAATTTAATTTATCGATAAGCATTTTTTCAAGTTTCTGATAGATCTGTTTTTCCACTTTAAAACGTCCTCTTTTAAATCCAAAATTCAAATCTTCCATAACTACGATCGCATTGTGCGTTACCATGAGTTGGGTAATTTTATGTACTACCTGACTGATGTAGCCTTCCTTTAACTCTTTAATACTTTCAATACTACCCCAGTTTTTTCTAGCTTTTTCTCTTGCCACTTCTTTATTGTGGAGTAACGTATGATAAGGAGTGTCTTTTTTTTCATCTCGGATGATATTCAAACTTTCCTGTAAATGAATCTTTCCTTCTTGATCAATCAAGGTAAGATATACCAAATGCCTCTCTCCACGATCTAATCCTATAATTTTAACATTGGGATTATTCTTTAAATATTCTAAAACATTTTGATTGATATAACTTCCTCCAGTTGCCTTAAAATTTAGAGTAATAGGCACATGAAATTGAAATTTATCTACTGTATAGCGTTTATCCTTTACTAGATCATAAGTAAATGTATTTTGAGCTGCAGGAGTTAACGGATTTTTTGAAGCAATGGGTTGATTTGCTTTGTGTGTAATTAGATTCTTTTTAATAGAAGCTTCTCTAAAAAAAACTTCCGCTTGCCCATTTAGTTTATACACCACATTTTTTAAATTTTCTTCTTCAAAAAGTGCTTTCCAATATAGCGTATGTAAGTTTGGTTTTCCTTTGGAATAGGGAGAGAAGTCTTTATTGTAAATTTGAAACAAATACATTTTGCCTTCTTCAACTAAGTCATTAATTTGAGTTGCTCCTACATTTTTAAAATCTATTTTATAGCCTTGATGTTCTACTTCTCTGTAAAAACCACTTAAATCTGTATATGTATTAGTATCTGAAAATCTAAAATTGAAATTTTTCCAGTCTTCATGTTTGTGCAATGACTCTTTGAAAAAATCAATTAAACAATGACAATCTTTTAAATTAAAGGTATTTCCCTTTTTATGAGTATCATTCTTATAATTGGAAAGTATTTCATCTGAAGGATTAAAAAAATCTATATTTTTATTTGAGAAAAAAACTTTGGGAAGCATTTTATTAACTCCGGGTAATAATTTGTACACCATTTTTTCATAATTATCATCATTATTCTGTGTTAAATTTTGAAATATTTTATTATGTTTTTTGTCCATTATTGCCAAAAAATAATGTCCATTTTTTCTTAAAATAGTAGTTAAATAATCGGCTTCTTTATTGGCATCCCATCCATTAAGCAATTGGGCATTTTCAAAATTCAATTTTATTTTTTTAGTACTGTAGGGCTTTTGAGTTACATAATTGCGTACCATATTATAAAGCGAAGTAACAAGACTTAAAGCTTCATAATACGTTTCAAATGCATCATAAAACGTAGTATCTTTTTCTGTAATACTATCAGATTTTAAATGCAAGGGTTTAATAAAATGCAATACTTCTAAAATGGCATCTAAAAAGAATTTCAAGTTATCAATTAGTTTTTGATCTTGCTTCAACTCCTCTTTGTAGTTATCTGCATTTTCTAAAATACCTTGTATGCATTGATATTTTGCAGTTATATTGGAAATAAAATCAAATGTTTTATCTGTTTCTTGTTCTTTTTTAGCAATAAAATGATTAGAAAAATAGGAAACCAATAGATCCGATTTATAATTTTGCCTCCATATTGCCGTTTCATCTAAAGTTTCTATATAATTAGAGAGTGTTTCTTGCAAAAAAGCAATTGAAAAATATTCTTGTTTTGTAAACTTGTCTTTTTCTTTATCTAATTTTTCCTGTTTTTTTTCGTTGGCTTTTTGATATTCTTTTAGATAATTTGGATTTATGATTGTCTCATAGTGATATTGTAAAGCTGTTGAAAAAACAGAAAAATCATCAAATAATTGTTGGGAAATAGTAGTTAAACTCGTGTCATTCTTAAGATAGATTTTATTTAAATCATGTGTATTCAATCCCTTTAAAGTAGTATAAATTAATTCTAAAAGATTTTGACTTTCATTTATACCTTCTTGTGTGTAACTTAAAAGATTTACTTTATAAAAATCAAAAACAGCCTTTAAAACTTCTTTCCCATCAGCAAAAGCTTCTGGCAAAAAAGACAAAGAAATGCGATCGCTTAAAATTTGTTTATATAATTGTTTAAACTTTGGCAAACGTTCGTTTTTACTCTTTGTTTGATTATACAAATTGATAATTTCGTTTAGTCCTTGTATTTTTTGTTTTCCTTCACTTTCAGTTCTTCCTCCAATAATATAATTATAAACGGTAATCCCTTTTTGTGTTAATACTTCATTAAAATAATCTAATTCAAATAATTCATCAAGATGATTCACATTTAAATAGGCTTCAAAATCACTATATACTTTTTGTAGTTTAGGCTTTAATGCTTCTATCGTATTAACTTTTTCAAATATTTTTTGATTTTCTATGAATTTTGGTAAATTTTCATGTATCAAACGATAGGCAATAGCAGTAGAGTTTGCCTCTGTCGAATACATGTTTTTTCTGTTTTGATGAAAACCTGTAAAATAGGTAGTAAATGTTTTAAAACTTTCATCTAGATGCACTTCTAAATGGTTTTCATTTTTCCATTTTTCTAACTCAATTGTGATAAGTTCTTTTTTATCTAAAATGGAAAAAATGCTTTTTGCTTCTCCTTCTGAAAAGGAAGAAACAATTTCTTTTCTCAAAAGTTCTTGTACTTTTTTAAAAGCAGTTTTAAAGGCTTCTTCTTTTTTAGTTTCCGTACTTTGATTGTATAAAGAAAGATAATCTTGTAGATTGCTTAGTTTTTTATTACTCAACGCAAGATCAATAAAGTATTTATGAAATTCATCAATAGTTTTTTTCATTTCTTGATAACTTTCTGCTCTTTGCATATCTTTTTTAATTAACCCTTTCTTTTCTATATTCTCAAGAGTTTTCCCAATAGGTTTTAATTCAAATCGCAACGTTTTGCTCAATTGAAAGTTGTTTGTAAAATTTTTCATTTTTTAACTCATTTGTTTGTAATTATTATCCTTTTTAGAAAGATATTCGAAAAAGAAAAAAACACTACTGCTCTCGGTTTTCACAAAAAAAACTTAAAAAGCAATGATGCACTGCTAAACTAGTCATTTTTTTGGGCTTTTCCTTACGGTTTTTCGTAACGGATGAAAAATAATTTCATTTAAAAAAACTACTAACAAACAAAACACTATTTAAAAAAAACATTCTATAGCTTTTTTTACTCAAAATAGAGAAAAATAGGCTAAAAAGAACCGTAAAAAAGGAAAAAACACTTACTTAAAGTAAAGAAAAACTAACTTAAAGTAAAGAAATCTTTATCTTTAGTAAACTTTTTATTACTTTTAGTTAGAATAATAATACTAAAAGTTAGTAATTTGACACAAAAAGTATTATATTTATTACCTAAAGTAAAGAAAAAGAGTCTAAAAGTAATTCATGTTATGAAAAAAGGTAAAAACAACATCCACACAGGTAAGTTATTGAGTGCTATTATCTCAAAAAACAAAGTAAAGAAGTCCACCTTGGGCAAAACCATCAATAGAGATGGTGTTTCCATATTGAAATACACACAAAATAGCAGTATTCAAACAGGTATTTTGATAGAACTTTGTTATGCTTTGAATCATAATTTTTTTCAAGATATAGCCAACCAATTACCTGATTCATTTTCAGTTGAAAATCACCAACAAAGCGAAATAGAAATACTAAAAGAAGAAATTAAAGTATTGAAAATTCAGAATGAATTATTAATGAAGATGAGGTCCTAGTTGAGACTAATCACTAATTACAAAACCCTATTTACTTTTTCTTTTTCTTTTCGTACTTTAGCGAACCAAATGAAAAACCAACTATAAAAAAGCACAAAACAACTACATGGATTTAAATTTCAACAAAAACGAAGACTACAATAAACTTTTAGTATCCGATTTAAAGCAGCGTTTCGCTCAAGTAAGATTGGGAGGTGGACAAAAACGTATTGATAAGCTACATGCGGAAGGAAAAATGACGGCACGTGAACGTATTGATTATTTGCTTGATGAAAAAGCGAAAAGTATAGAAATTGGTGCTTTCGTTGGCGATGGCATGTATGAAGAACATGGCGGTTGTCCTTCTGGTGGAGTGGTTGTAAAAATAGGCTATATTCAAGGTAAACAATGCATTGTTGTTGCCAATGATGCCACAGTAAAAGCAGGAGCTTGGTTTCCTATTACGGGTAAAAAGAACCTAAGAGCGCAAGAAATTGCTATCGAAAACAGATTGCCAATTATTTATTTGGTAGATTCAGCGGGTGTCTATTTACCAATGCAAGATGAAATTTTCCCAGACAAAGAACATTTTGGTCGCATTTTTCGTAATAATGCTATCATGAGTAGCATGGGGATTACTCAAATTGCTGCCGTTATGGGAAGTTGTGTGGCTGGTGGTGCCTATTTGCCTATTATGAGCGATGAAGCACTCATTGTGGACAAAACAGGAAGTATTTTCTTGGCGGGTAGCTATCTTGTGAAAGCAGCTATTGGAGAAAGTATTGATAATGAAACTTTAGGAGGTGCAACTACACATTGTGAGATTTCGGGTGTTACCGATTTTAAAGCGAAAGATGACGCAGCTGCTTTAGACAGAATTAAAAATATTGTAGGCAAAATTGGTGATTTTGATAAAGCAGGTTATAACCGTGTGAAAGCGGCAAAGCCTACATTAGATCCGAAAGAGATTTATGGCATTTTGCCAAAAGCACGAAACGAACAATATGACATGATGGAAATTATTCATCGTTTAGTCGATAATTCGGAGTTTGACGAATACAAAGAGGGTTACGGACAAACCATTATTACAGGATATGCTCGTATTGATGGTTGGGCAGTCGGAATTGTTGCCAACCAACGCAAGATTGTGAAAACAACAGGAGCAAAAACCAAACCTAGTGAAATGCAATTTGGGGGTGTTATCTATTCGGATTCTGCGGATAAAGCAACTCGTTTTATTGCCAATTGTAACCAAAAGAAAATTCCGTTGGTTTTCCTTCAAGATGTGACTGGTTTTATGGTAGGAAGCAAAAGTGAACACGGTGGAATTATTAAAGACGGTGCCAAAATGGTAAATGCTGTTTCTAATTCGGTGGTACCAAAATTCACTGTAGTTATAGGAAACAGTTATGGAGCAGGAAATTATGCGATGTGTGGAAAAGCTTTCGATCCTCGTTTAATTTTTGCATGGCCAAGCGCAGAACTAGCGGTTATGGGTGGTGCGCAAGCCGCAAAAGTGCTACTACAAATTGAAGCAGCTTCTTTAAAGAAAAACGGACAAGTGGTAGATGAACAAGTAGAACAAGAATTGTTCGACAAAATAAAAGCACGCTATGACGACCAGGTTTCTCCTTATTATGCTGCTGCACGTTTATGGACCGATGCTATTATTGATCCTTTAGAAACCCGCACTTGGATTTCTATGGGTATTGAAGCCGCAAACCATGCTCCTATTGCAAAACCGTTTAATCTGGGTGTGATTCAGGTGTAAAAAAGTTGAAGAATAAACTTATATTTCCCCATTATATTGATTTATAATGGGGAATTTTTCTACTATTTTTCAAACTTTTTCAGCTTTTCAAGCTCAGGTTTAAATTCAATTGTCTTTTCTATTTCTGCCATTAATTTTCGAACTCGGGTCAAAGGATGTTCTTCAAAATCTTTGTCATAAATAGGATCTTCCGATTTGTTCATAGGAGTTCCTTCTTTAAAATCACTATCATACGGATCCAAAAACCAGTTAGAAAATCCATTTTCATCAATCTCTATTATTCCGTCTCGCAGTAATTGGCCTGCCACAACAGCATCTCTCATTCCTGTCATTCCTTCTTCTCGTGCAGCTATATTTATTACATAGCTACAATTTTCAAATGGAATTGTCAATGCTCCTGAATATCCCATTCCAGATGTGTCTTGAGGTATTTTATAAATTGTACGGACTGTTGTATACTTTTTTAATTCAAAACTTTCAACTTCTATTAATCCCCCATTCTGTTGAACTACCTGATCTCTATATAGTTTTCTAACCAAATCCATTCTTTTTAAAGAAGGTAAATCGGGTTCTATATCAAAAAAACTTAAGATCATCATCATTCCTTTATCTGGATTAATCCATAGTATTTTATTTCCCATTTGACTGCTTTTTTGCCACCCAAAATCTGGAATGATTATAGAATTTATATCGTTTTTCTTTTTTTTCTTAAAAAAATTTATCATCTTCCTTGGTTTAATTAAATTCGACTTATTTATTTTGTGTAATTTGTTATTTTGATTTTTTAATACGCTTCCCAAGCTACTTCAATATTGTAATCCTTACAATAAACAAAATGCTTTTGAGTGGTTTTTGTTTTTTATTATTAGGCCTCAAGAAGTTTGTTATTTTAAATTAACAGAAACTATTAACCATCAATTGACATATACTTGGGTTGCATTCCTTCAAAATCTATTGTAACAAAATGTCTCATCGATTTAGCTTCATATGTGATTGACCATTCGGTATTTTCATTTTTAATTTCCCCAATTGAAATTGCATCAAAATCAAATTGAGAATCAAAGTTTTCTATTCCCGATTCTTCTAAATTATCTTCTAGTTCTTTCTTTAAAAAAGGAAGGATTATATTTTCTTTAATTATTATGTATTCGCTATCCAGTTTTTTAAAAAATATTTTCTGCTCGTCGGTTGGTCCTTTTTCATCAGCAGTAAGAATTATTCCTATAAAGTTACCTTGAAACTTAACTTGACCTTCATAAAAATTATTTGATGAATCTCTAAAAGTTGTATAGCTTAACTCTCCAAAAAAGTTATCGACGAACTTTGGTTTCTTCTTAAAAATATCAAAAATTCCCATACTGTTTTTTAAAATTTTATACTAATTAGACATTTGAAAATTTGAGTTAATAGCCAATCCAGTTTCCTTAATAATTTAAAATATTAAACTGTAAGGTAATACTATGTATTGCTGGCATTAACTAAGTTTCTTTATTTAAATTATAATTCCAGCCATAATATGCTGTAATAATTCCAAAAACAGACAACCCAACACGTGACATTATTCTATATTGCAAATCTTTATCCGAAATAATTATATCTCCACCAACTTGCGCAGAAAATATCGAAAAAATTGCTTCATACGAAAGTTTTGCTCCAACTGCATGTTGAGTCCCTACTTTCACATATTCAATTCCTGCTCCAACATATTGAACTAACATTGCAAAGCCTCCAAAACCAGGGTCATGTTCTGGAAAAGAAGAAATTATATAAGAAGCTTCAATTTCAAAATTCTTATAATAACTTGGAGCAACACGAAAACCGTTTATATTATCCCAAGGATTTATAATAAACTTTCCTTTTGATTCTAAATTATTACCTGATGTTTGACAATATACTTGCCAAGTAAAAAGAAAAAGAATCTATAAAATTATACTTTTTTTCATTTTTCTGCATTGGAACATAAACTCTTTCAATTCTTTATTGTAAATAGTACTTTACTCCCATTTTGCCATTAATTCTGTTATACCTTTTTCAATTCCGATGTAATAATCTCCATTTTTAAATTCAGGAATAATGATTTGGTCAATTATATTTTTACAAATTTCATCCGTCAGAATTTTTTCAGTTCCAATTCCTGTTGAAATTCTTATTTTTCTTAAGTTCTTGCTAAAAACAATAGAAAGTCCATTATTTTTTTCTTTTAATCCAATAGCGTTATAATTAGATAAATCAACCGAAAACTTATCAAAATCAGTATATTTTCCAATTGAGCTTATAGAAACAATAACTATTTTATTCGTTGTCTTTTTCTCAAATTCTCTAATCATTAAAGTCAATTTTTCCAGTTGCTCAACAGTAAAAATATGGTCAAAATCGTTTACTTCTCTTTTTAATTTGGGTAAATCATTCTCACCTAAATCAAATTTCAAAAATTCAATTTCTGGTGAATTAGTATTTGGCTCTGTTTTTTCAATTTTCACTGTTTTACAACTCTGAATAGTCAAAAAAGCAATGAAAATTATTTTAAATATTAGTTTCATTCGTATTGGTTACAATTAATTTCTCAGAGTGACAACTATCTTTTATATTAATTCTCTCAACAAACCTACTCCATCTTTTTATAACTTACAAATAGGTTTTTTCTATTATTCTGCTTTGGAAAAATTCAACTGTTTCCTAAACATCTTATTTTCTTTGATTGTAAGTAAAGAAAACATTGCTACACTTAGTAATTTGATTAGCTTTTGTTTATATAAAATCCTTTTTCTTTAGTTGCTAAATTTTCAATTATTAGTTTTTTACCGTAACAGAAAATTATTTTTGCTTTTCCTTGATTGGTTTCAATTATTCTATCGCTCACTTTAAAAGCGTTTTTTGTTAACCAATCTCCAATATGAGTTCCTTCTGCATATTTCCAATCTTGATTTTCAATAAAAGATTCCGAATTAAGATAAATACATCCGACAATCGCAAATCCAATTATTGGACTTACTATTTTTAAAATTAGTTTTTTATACATACAAAAAAGATATTCTAATGACTATACTCAATTTGTAAAAAATATAATTTTTAATTAGTACTAAATTTCAAATTCTCTAACGTTACACTCTTTTTAAAACCTTTACAGAATTAGTTACAAACGTTTTTAAATCGTTTGTTTCATAAGTAATTTCTAAGCTTCCACCAGTTGCTTCACCTTCACCTTCTTCTAAACCGCTAATAATCATTAAATAATTACCATTTTCTTTCAATTTGATATCGGTTTCACTTCTGCCAGAAATGTGAGAGAAATTTTTATTTTTTAATTTAATTATGTTTTCCAAACGTAAAGTTTCAGATTCTGTAAGTTTGTCAAAACCATTTCCTAAATCAATGACATTATTATTTTTAATTTGTATTTTTTGATAATGGACACAGCCACCTGTCTCACAAGTTTCCCAATAGAATGAAATTATATTATTTTCAAAACTAGTAATTTCCTTCAGATGATTTTTTTCGCCTTCATCAAACAAATCTGCTTTAAAAATCATGTTTTCTGCAATTTTATTAATAACTTCATCTGTATAATTAGATAGCTCTTTAGAAAAATGATTGTTTTTTAAATTTTCCGAAACCTTTGCAATAGTTATTTCTGTTTCTTTTAAACTATCTTTTTCAGCTTCCATCACTATTTGAGAATTTACTGTTGTCTTTTCTTTTTTACAAGACAAAACTGAAATAGCTAAAAAGCTATATAGAAAAATTTTTTTCATTTTATTTTTTTGTGTTAGTATATTCTGTGAACACAAACCTAAACCATTCCTTCCAAACACACAATACGTATTTATACGTAATTTTAACTGTTTTTTCTACGTAGAAATACGTAACAAAGGAAATTTGTTTGCTTTTTTAAAGATAACATAATGGTTTAACTGATCAATTTGAAAAACCATAGATTAAGAAAATTTTTGTATTTGTGAATATTAGGCACGAAAAATAACGATAACAGAAAGAACTTAATCTCTTAACACAAAGCAGTTAAGTCAATCGTCTTTTTTTATTATTTCGCGTCTGATTAATATCTATAGAGTATTTAAAAAAAACTTACTTTTGGGTTCTAGAAACAAAAAATGACAACCATGAAAAAAATTGTATTACTACTACTTTTTATTTTTAATCTTACTTTTTCGCAAAAAAAAATAACCGAAAAATCGGAAATATTCTATTATAGTCTAGATCTATATAGCGAGCATTATGCAAATAAAGAATTTAAATTATCCGCAGCTGTTCGTATAGAAAACTTTTTGCCCAACTCTAAATTAGATATGGGCTTCATAGAAAAAGATGAAGATAAAAATTATATAAACTATACGAGTTTATACTATGATAATGTTAGAAATACCGATTGGAAAACCTATGAAGTTAAAGGTGTTATTGATCCTAAAGCTAAAAATTTTATTGTAAGTATTATCTGTAGAAACAAAGGTGATTTTTATTTTGATGATTTTAAACTTCAAATAAAAAACGATAAAGGGAAATGGGAAACTATAAAACTTGAAAACCCTGGTTTTGAAGAAGGAATTAATTTAAAACAATGGAATACTATAGTAGATGATGGTACTCAAATTGAACCCGAAAACTTCACCTATACGCATACTACAGAAAAACCATTTAAAGGAAAATCTTGTTTGCATATTAAAGGGACTGATATTTTAGGAAGTTCATCTCATGGAAAATTTGTAGAAGCCAATGGAGTACAATTGTATTATGAAACTTATGGAGAAGGAGAGCCGCTATTACTATTGCATGGAAATGGTCAATCAATCAATGCTTTTAACAAACAAGTAGAAGAATATGCAAAACATTATAAAGTGATTCTAGTAGATTGTCGCGGTAGAGGAAACTCTGGCTATCAAGACGATGTGGAACTTACTTTTGATGTAGAAATTGAAGATTTGAAACAATTTTTAGAGAAAATAAACATAGAGAAAACACATATTGTGGGTTGGAGCGACGGTGGCATTTTAGGTATATTAATGGCTATTAAACATCCAGAAAAAGTAGATAAAATGGTTTCTATGGCTGGGAATATATTTCCAGACGGTATGATTGATAAAGAAGAATTAATGGATTACATTAAACAACTTGAAAAATTAAATGACAAGCATCAATACGACAAAAATATCGATTTCATATACTTAGATTATAAGTATCCAAATCTTGATTATAAAGATTTAAATGTGATAACAAGTAAATGTCTCATTATGGCTGGAGATCGTGATGAAATAAAAACAGAACATACCGTGAAAATTTTTGAAAATATTCCCAATGCACAATTGGCGATTGTTCCAAACGCTACGCATTATCTACCAAGTAAAAATCCAGAATTATTTAATCAAATTGTATTGCGTTTTTTAAAAGAGTAAATAAAAATAAATGGCATTAAAGTTGTAACACAACATACAACTATTTAATAATCGAACTCGTCTATTGAAGTAAAATCGAAAACTATGACTCAACGTTTACACACCCACAGCAACCAACTGCATTGTGAAAAATTATTTAAAACCTGTAGCAAAGGTTTTATGATGTTTTTTCTATCACTGTTTTTAGTGCAATGCACCTCTGTAAAAAAACACAATGCTAGTATAGACAAAGAAATAAGTGTGAAACAACTGCATAAGGATGTTGATTATGCCTATAGAAAATTACAAAAACTGCAACCACAACTCTATCAATATATAAGTAAACCAGCCTTAGATGCTAAATTTGATAGTTTGAAAACTACCATAACAAAGCCATTAACGAGTTATGTTTTTTTTACAAAACTAAGCCCAGTGATAGCCAGTATTGGTCAAGGACACACGTTTACCTATCCTAACATGAAGCGTTTCACCAAAAAAGAAGCCAAACTACTCAAAAAACAAGTTGGTCCATTTAGTCAGTTTGAATTTGAAATTTTTGACAACAAGTTGTATGTAGTCCATAATGAATCCGATTTAAAAGATATTAAAGTGGGTGACGAAGTAACACAAATTAATAATGAACCCGTGCAACCGCTTCTTGCAGAATTCAAGAATTGGATTACCTCCGATGGGTATAACACCACATTTAAAGATAAATTTATCGGGCAACGTTTCGGTACGTTCTATAGTTTTAAATACCAATATCAAGACAGCATTGCCTTCGAATTCAATAATGAAAGTTCTTATTGGGTGAAAAGGAAAGCGCAAGACAGCATCAAACAACCTGTAAAAACCACGAAAGAGAAACTTACAAAAATTCAGAAAGACAGCATTTCAAAAGTAAATAAACGTTTGAGTAAATTAGGCTATAATAAGCTTACTAAAAAATACCATCGTAATTTGTCGTTTACAGCAAAAGACAGTTGCACAGCTATTATGAAAATTAAGAGTTTCACAGTTGGCAATCATTATGCTTTCTATAAAGAATCTTTTGAAACATTAAAACAAACAGGAACACAAAACCTAATTATCGATTTACGCTATAATTTTGGAGGTCGTTTAAATGAGATTGAAGACCTTTATAGCTATTTAGCTCCAGATTCTACCTATACTTTTTCTAGTCCGTCACAAGTGGCAGGAAAAACCAGTATGTTCCAAATGGATTATTTTAAAGGCTCTAAACCCTTACTTTTCACCGTAAAAGCGTTAGTTTCTCCAATTGTTTATGGTTATATTTTTTTTAGAACCAATAAAAAGGACGATGGGAATTATTACATTACCTCATCAAAAGAGAAAAAAGCCAAGGAAAATAAATTTACAGGCAATATATATGTCTTAATTAACGGCGGAAGTTTCTCTGCTTCAAGTATTTTAGCTACAAAACTAAAAGCTAATAAAAGAGCTTTTTTTGTGGGAGAAGAAACAGGAGGCGATTATAATGGTACTGTGGCTGGTTTTATGCCTAAAATTACGCTACCCAACTCAAAAGTAAAAGTACGTTTAGGTTTGATGTATATCAACGCAATTGAAAAAACAGCAGTTATTGGTCATGGAATCTATCCCGATATTGCCATTTCACCCACTATTGATGATAGAATGAAAGATAATGATCCAGAAATGAATTATATTTTAGAAACTATTAAAGCCAAAACCGCAGCAGAAATAACCGAATAGGAAATATTGGTGTTTACATATTTGAGCTTATTACTGGGTTTGTTTTTTTTGATTTATTAAAAACTAGGCAAAACAAATTTGAAGTGGAAAATAATCCTATTTAAAAACCAAAGCAGGGTTGTCAATAAACATCCCTGCATTTCATTATTAATTAGATTCTCCTCCCAATATCGCTATTTTAAATGGCTTATCTCCAACTTTAATCTTTTTAACTATACTTAAATTGGTTGTACTAATTTGCCATACTTCTCCAGTTGTTGGCATAGTAGCATAAATAAACTTTTTTGTCGTTTTAATAGTCGGTTTTGGATTTCCTGCTATCCATTCTGGAAGTACATTTTTCTCTATTTTAATAGTATTGTTGGAAGCTTCATAAACTCTTAATTTCCCATCATTAGTGAGTGCAACCAATATTGTTCCATTCTGATCACTTGCTAAATCTGTTAATTGATTCGTCTCAAGAACAGAATTAATAGCACCTGTATTAGGATTTATTTCAAATATTCCTTTAGCACTTGATCTTCCATAAAATTTGTTGGCTGTATAAAGAAAATATATAGCTCCTAGGATATCTGTAGCAGCAAAATTGTTTGGATAGGGAATTATAGTTTGCTCTCCATTTGCAATAACTTTTAAAATACCGCTATAAGAACCAAATAAAGATACATAGCCATCACTCGCTTCCCCATGAATTCCTCTTGTTGCAACAGTGCTATCGTGTAATAAGCTTCCGTTTTTATCATAAATTTTCACCCTTTCTGGCAAAGACGGACTAGCATTTGCAATGTTATTATCGTCTATAGTGATACCATAATTACCATTATTGAAAATTACCATAGCTCCATGGTGTGGTGTGGCATCTGGGTTGTTTATTTCATTAAACACCGCTATACTATTCCCAGAAAGCTCCTCTTCACTAGTATAACTTACTTTTCCTGTTCCATCATTAAAAACAGCAATATCTCCTGCATTAGCATAAAAATGAATCGGCTTATTAAATGTACCTCCAACGTTTAACATTCTTACGTTGCCTTCAATATGAGCATGATCCCCATGAGATTCAATTCCACAATCTAATACTTTTAATGAATGATTGGTATTGTTTATAATGACACCAAATCTCCCGTTGTTGTTGGCATAAACATAGGACTTTGCAAACGCTGTTTCATAGGTATTCACTTCATTATTACTTGGATTAATGTAGTTAATGGTTGGACTTTCTTCATCGGTCACTAATAGCCTAACATTTGAAAACTCTTTTTCGGTTGCGTCTTGTGTTGCACTTTGATCTTCTTTAGAACAACTAAATAAAACACTAATTAAACTTAGTGCTACAATTAATTTTTTCATTTTTTATTATTTTAATTTTCGCAAATATACCAATCATTCTCTAAAACGCAACAGTGTTGCGTTTTTTTTTGTTTTTAATCTTTATTTAAAAAAAAGTTTTAAGTGCATTAAATAGAAGAAATGTTTCCTGTTTTTTTTAAAATTTACATTACTGTTTATTAGAAACAAATTTCACTTTTCATTTCCAAATACATACTTTTTAAATCGGTAAAATAGCCTATATTTGCTGCATGTTACACGATTTTTTTCAACCTTTCAAAACCGATATTTCAAGTATAGCTTTACCTGAAAAATTCACCTTTCCATTTTATTACAAACCCCATGCACTAAGCGTTCTAGCGGCAAAAGATTTGCAATGCTATCTTGAAGAACAAACTGATTTTACTCATAATTTCGGACTGTTGCCTAATCAGGAAGGTTTAGTAATTGGAAAAATGTTTGGTGTTTTAGTCTGCCAAAATCAAGAAGGTCAGCTAGGCTATTTATGGGGCTATTCTGGCAAATTAGCAGAAAGTAATCACCACAATTATTTTGTGCCTCCTGTTTTCGACATGTTGCAACATGATGGTTTTTTCAGGAAAGAAGAAACAATTCTTAATGCCATTAATCGTAAAATTGAACAACTACAAAATGCTCCCGACTATAAGCTTGCTTTAGAAAAAGAAAGAACAACTCAAGAAAAAGCAACCAATGACATTCTGCAACAAAAAGAACGCATAAAAACGTTGAAAGCTTTTCGTGATGAAAAAAGAAAAGCGCTTTCAAATAGTTTAACAGCAGATGCGTTGGAACAATTAGAATTGGATCTTTCTGAAGAAAGCAAAAAGGAAAGTATTTTGTTAAAAAAAATGACAAAATACTGGAATTATCAAATTGAAGCTGCTAAAAAGGAAATAGCTACTTTTACCAATCAAATTGCAGCACTAAAAAAAGAAAGAAAACTAAAATCTAGTGAATTGCAACAACAACTTTTTGACAGCTATTCCTTTTTAAATGTAGCAAAAAAGCTGAAAAGTGTGGGTCAAATTTTCGATAATAATCCACCCGCTGGAGCAGGAGAATGTGCCGCTCCAAAGCTATTACACTATGCTTTTGAAAATGATTTAAAACCAATAGCAATGGCAGAATTTTGGTGGGGACAATCACCAAAATCGGAAGTGAGAAAACATAAAAATTTCTATCCTGCTTGCCGCAGCAAATGTGAACCAATTTTAGCACACATGTTAGAGGGTATTGTGTTAGAAGACAATCCTTTTTTAGAAAATCCAGCCGTTGGAAAAGACATTACTGTCATTTTTGAAGACGATTATTTAGCTGTTATTAATAAACCACCAGAATTCTTATCAGTACCAGGAAAAAATATAATCGATTCGGTTGCTAAAAGGGTAAAAGATTTATATCCAACTGCAACTGGTCCTTTAATCGTGCATCGTTTGGACATGTCAACGTCTGGTTTGCTATTAATTGCAAAATCGGAAGCCATTTATAAAGAATTACAATTACAGTTTATAAAACGTACGATTAAAAAACGCTATGTTGCAATTTTAGACGGTATTGTTTCTAATGATGAAGGTGTTATCGATTTGCCTTTGCGGGTAGATTTAGACAACAGACCGAACCAATTAGTGTGCTATGAACATGGTAAACAAGCCCGAACGGAATATAGAGTAATGGAAAGAAAAGACGGAAAAACACGCATTCACTTCTTCCCTATTTCGGGTAGAACACATCAGTTGCGTGTGCATGCTTCTCATTCATTAGGACTAAATTGTCCCATTGTGGGTGATGATTTGTATGGTACAAAATCGGACAGATTACACCTTCATGCTGAAGAAATTACTTTTTTTCACCCTATTGTAAAAGAAAATATAACTATTTTTGAAGCTGCTGAGTTTTAGATATTACATTATTTAACTGATAAAAAAATATTCATATAAAAATGAAAAAACTACTAATCATAGGGTTGCTTGCTACTGGAATCCAAAATCTAACTGCGCAAAGTTTTACCCGTAGAGATTCCCTACATGGTGGATTGCGTTTTGAACGCAACTGCTTTGATGTGCAACGCTATGACTTAAACATTAAGATTAATCCAGAAGAAAGAAGCATCGTTGGTTATAACGAAATTACATTTAAAGTAGTTGAACCTACAACAAAAATTCAATTGGATTTGTTTGATAATATGCATGTTGATTCTATTATTTGGAACAATCAAAAATTAACCTACAAAAGAGAATATGACGCAGTTTTTGTAAGTTTCCCAAAGGAATTAGCAAAAGACACCAATGATAAAGTGCGTTTTTATTATTCGGGAAAACCGAAAGTAGCTAAAAATGCTCCTTGGGATGGTGGTTTTGTATTTAAAAAGGATAGCAACGATAAGCATTTTATTGCTGTAGCAGTGCAAGGAACAGGTGCTAGTTTATGGTATCCTGTGAAAGACTCTCAAACAGATGAGCCAGACAATGGTGCTTCAATAAAAGTAGCGGTGCCAAATGGCTTAATGAATGTATCGAACGGTCGTTTTAAAGGTTCTGAAGCTATTGAAAATGGTTATACACGTTGGGATTGGGAAGTAATTAACCCTATAAACAACTATACTATTACTGTGAATATTGCCGATTATGTTCATATTCAGGATAAATTAGACAATCTTGATTTAGATTATTATGTTTTAAGAGAAAATGAAGCGAAAGCGAAACAACATTTTAAAGCGGATGTGAAACCAATGATGGATTGTTTTCAAACCAAATTTGGTCGCTACCCTTTCTGGGAAGATGGTTACAAATTAGTAGAAACGCCTTATTTAGGAATGGAACATCAAAGTGCTGTTGCCTACGGTAATAAATATAGAAAAGGGTATTTAGGAAATGATTTGTCGGGCACAGGAGAAGGAATGAGCTTCGACTTTATTATTATTCATGAAACAGGGCACGAATGGTTTGGGAACAGCGTAACGAGTAAAGACATTGCCGACATGTGGATTCATGAGGCATTCACAACCTATAGTGAAACTGTCTTTCTAGAATGCACCAAAGGATATGATGCTGCCATGAATTATATTAATGGACAATCTCGAAATGTGCAAAATGACCGACCAGTTATTGGACAATATGGTGTGAACAATGAAGGTAGTAGTGACATGTATTATAAAGGTGCGTTGCTTTTAAACACGCTTCGCCATGTGGTTGACAATGACACGAAATGGTGGGCTATTATTTTGAAATATTCTGAGACGTATCGTAAAAAAATTATCGATACTAAAACTGTAGTTGACTTTTTTAATACAGAAACAGGACGTGATTTAACCCCTATATTTGATCAATATTTAAATTATACTACAATTCCAAAATTAGAAATTAAAGCCTATAAAAAACGTTTTCAATACCGTTGGGTTACCGATGTGGCTAATTTCGAAATGCCAGTTGATCTTTTAATTGGAGATAGAAAAATGAGGTTAAATGCAACTAACGAGTGGCAAAAGGCTGGTGAAGTAATTTCAAATTTTAATGATATAAAAGTATTAACCAATCACTTTTTTATTAGAGTGAATGAATAATACTGTTGTTTTTTGAACATACTGAAACAAAACGGGGCTGTCCGAAAAGGACAGCTTTTTTTTATGTAGCTATTTTTAAGCTATTTTGTTTTGAAGAAAAAATAATAGCAAAATAACTTTGAGTTACTTTAACAAGGCAAATTTTAGTTTTAAAATAGGCTAGATAAGTGTGAATTTTGGTTTTGAAAACAAATTTTAGCAAGTCTGCCTTGAATGCATTCATTTTTCTAAAGTTGTGTCCAAGGGCCATTAGTAAAAACTCTAATGTTACTTTTTCTAATCCCTTCATTGTGAATCGATTGAATTTATTATTGCTTTTAAGTTGACCAAAAACCGCTTCTACCTCTATTGGACGTTTACTTCGATGTTCTAGTCCTTTTTCACTCATTAGTAGCTTTCTTGCTTTTTCTTTTAATTCATTTAATCGATGATTGACTGATAAAATTCTATTACCTTTTGATTGATGGCATTGACTTCGTAAAGGACATCCTTGGCATCTTTTGGCTTGATAATATGTAATTTGTGATTCATATCCAGTACTGGTTTCACGTTTTCCTACTCCTGTTTTTTGCATGATTTGACCCATTGGACAAACATAAAAATCGTGTTCTTTGTTGTAAAATAAATTTTGAACAAGAAAAGGATTGTTTTTTATCTTTCTTTTTTGTTCTTGATGAAAATAGTTATATTTCACATAAGCATCAGCTTGTTTTTCTTCCAGCATTTCATAGTTTTCTTCACTTCCATAACCTGCATCTGCAACGATTTCTTTGCTCTGTTTTTGATAGGCTTTTTCAAAACCTTCAAGATGAGAACTTAAGGTTGTAGTGTCATTTGTTGTTTGATGAATAGAAACATGTGTAATAAATTGGTTTTCAGTAGATATTTGCGGATTGTAAGCAGGTTTTAATTGACCGTTTTTCATATGATCTTCTTTCATTCTCATAAAGGTAGCTTCGGGATCTGTTTTACTATAGGAGTTCCTGTTTCCCATTGTAACCAAGTCTTTTTCATATTTTTCAAGCTTTGGAAGATGTTCCTCTTGAAGTTTTTGCAATTCTCTTGCCTGTTTTTTGGTAGGTTCTTTGAGTTTTTTATTAAGAATCGAAAGCTTTTCTTTTAAACTTTCTGAATCAATCGACTTTGGTAATTCTTCTATATTTAGTTCTTGATTATCAGATTGAATACTGTTTTCAATAGTCGATAAAATATGACTAATTTTAATTTCTAGTTTTTCTTTATATTTCTCAACGGAGCCTCTCCATACAAAAGTATATTTATTAGCTTTAGATTCTATCTTTGTACCATCAATATACTGAACATCTAGGCTTACATATTTCATTTCAACCAACATTTTTACCACTTCTGCAAAAAGAGTTTGAATGTGATTTTTTAGAACTTTACCCCTAAAATCGTTTATCGTTCTAAAATCGGGAGTTGAATTACCCGAAATATACATAAAATGAATGTTTTCCTGAAGTGCTTTTGCAATTTTTCTGCAAGAATATACATTAGATAAATAACTATAAAACAATACTTTAACCATCATTCTTGGATGATAAGCAGAAGTACCTCCACCTTTATAGTGTTTTAAAATTTCACTTATATCTAACTGATTAACAACTTGTTCCACTAAGTGAACTGGATGGTTTTGCGGTATTCTATCGAAAATATTGATAGGAAATAACTCTGGAGAATTGCCTGTTTGATTTTTAAAAACTATCTTAGCCATTGTGTATTTTTGTGTCAACTCTAAGATACTAATTTTAGAGATAAAATACAACAAAAAAAGGCTGTCCTTACTTTTTGGACAGCCTCATTTTTTCTAACGTTTCTAATCGGTTAATTTTCCCTGTTGCTGTCGTTATAAATTGTGGCACAAAAACTATTTCTTTTGGTTTTTCATATTTATCTAAAACATCGAATAATGAACTTGAAATTTCTTTCTCCGTAGATTCTATAACTAATATCAATTTTTTTCCAAGTTTTTCATCATCTATTCCAGAAACAAAAAAACGTTCTGTTAGCGTTGTTTGTAATTTTGTTTCAATTTGCTCAGGAAACAATTTCACTCCACCACTATTAATCACATTATCCAAACGGCCTAACCATTTAAATTCTGATTCTGAAATAATTTCAACACTATCATTGGTTACTATTTCATCTTTTAAAATCTTGATAGCATTAATTACTAAACAACCTCTGTCGTCTTTTTTCACAACCACATTTGGCAATGTTTTAAAATTATCTTCTCCAATTTTACGAACAGCTATATGTGTTATTGTTTCAGTCATTCCATAGGTCTCAAAAGCAGCAACAGTTGTTTTTTTTATTTTTTCAGCTAATCTTTTTGGAACAGCAGCTCCTCCTATTATTACTTTTTTTATGAGAACCAATTTATCAATCGAGTTTTCTATTTGTAAAGGCACCATTGCAACAAAATCATACTCTTTTTCTATTAAAGGTTTTCCATCTGTGACAACAATATCAAGTTCTAAACCTAGAATTATAGCACGCACAATCATCATTTTACCAGCAATATATTTTGCAGACAAACATAATAATGCAGTGTTTCCTGGTTGCAAATTGAAAAAATCTCCTGTTGCTAATGCCGATTGAATCATGGCTTGTTTTTCCAATCGAATTAGCTTTGGAGTTCCTGTTGTTCCGGAAGTTTGCACTTCAACATAGGAATTATCATCTAACCAATCTAACAAAAATTCTCCAATATAAATTTCATCTTCATTGCCTTCTTTAATAAATTCATAAGCAATTGTTCGCATATCATCATAACTGTAATGATAGCCATTTAACTTAAATCGATTGTGAACTTTTCTATGTGTTATTTCTTGCGACATTCTCTAATTATAATTTTCATTAGAAGTGCTAATCTCTAATTTCCCTGTTAATTTTTCTTTCCAATTTTTCCATTTATATACTTTAGAAAATAGAAACAACAACAAAGGAAAAATAATCAATACAGGAAGAACAATTTCATATCCAGTAGAAGGATCTGAAATATCTTTAAAAATAGAATGCGTTTGAAAAGCGGTCCAATCTGCTGTAACTAAAATTGCTCCTACCAAATTATTAGCTGCATGAAAGCCAAGAGCCAGCTCTAAACCTTCATCCATTAGGGTTAAAATTCCTAAAAACAAACCTGTACCAATATAATAGACCATTATAACATAACCCACCTTTCCTACTTCTGGATTAGCAATATGCATTAACCCAAATAAAACAGAGGTTACTAATAATGGAATTAATCGACTCTTAGTAACCAAACCTAGTCCTTGCATCATGTTCCCTCTAAAAAGATATTCTTCGAAACTAGTTTGCATCGGGATTAAAACAATGGCTATTACTAAGAAAGTTAGAAATTTTTGAGGTTTAAAATTCCAAACAAAATCTTCAGGAGCAGCATAATAGGCTAATACTGTCATTACTGTAGTAATTGCCCCCCAAAGAAAGAATGAAAAGAAAATACGCTTCCAGTCAACCTTTGCTCTTGAAGTGGTTAAACTTCTTATTGTTTGTCCTTGAATAAATTTTACCCAAAACCAAAGACACAATAACCCAATAGAGAGTGGACCAATTAGCATTACAAAAGCTAGATTAACACCAAAGGTTTCTATAATTTGCTGAATAAGTTCATTGGTATCTACACCTTCACTTGCAACATAATTCATTACCATTAAAGCAATGAAACCAAGTGGAAACACAAAATACAAAATAGGGTTGGCAGTAAATTTTTTAACTTGTTCTAAATACATCTGTTCTGTTTTAATTAATAGGTTATAAAATTAAGTGTTTTGTTACAAAGAATAATATCATTTTCTTTGCAACATAATTTTTTTTAAAACTATGATAACAATATACCACAATCCTAGATGTTCAAAATCCAGAGATGGATTATGCGAAATAGAAAAGTTAGACCAAGCTTATACACTCAGAAAGTATATGGATGAACTTTTTACAAGAGAAGAATTAGAAGATGTGATTCAGAAATTAGGCATTGAACCAATTGCACTCGTGAGAGTAAAAGAAAAAATTTGGATTGAAGAATATAAAGGAAAAACACTTACTAATGCGGAAATTATTGAAGCACTATTACTACACCCAAAACTAATAGAAAGACCTATTATTGTGAATGGAAATAAAGCAGTTATAGCACGCCCTTTAGAAATGATTAACAAAATTCTATAATTATTTTAACAAAGAATTGGCATTTGTAGGCTAAACCTAAGCATAAATTTGCGGTCTTAGTAAAAAAAATAAAAAAATCATGCTAAAAAACTACAACCTAATTCTTTTCTTTTTAGTATCTGCGTTAGCTTTTGGGCAACAAAAACCAGATGCAAAAAGAATCAAAATTACTGGGAAAATTTTTGAAAAAGGAACAACACTTCCGTTAGAGTATGCTACAGTTGTTTTTCAGGACGTTAAAAACCCCGAAAAATTAAGCGGTGCAGTAACCGACTTAAATGGCGATTTCAGCTTCGAAGTTCAATCTGGAACCTATAATGTTCGTTTTGAATTTATTTCTTTTAAAACAGTAGAATTTAAAAATAAGACCTACAATACAAATACCGATTTTGGCACAATCTATCTGGAAGCAGATATTGCTCAACTAAAGGCAGTTGAAGTTGTAGCAGAACGCTCTACTGTAGAAATTAAACTCGACAAGAGAGTTTATAATGTTGGAAAAGACATGATCGTAAAAGGAGGAACTGTTAGCGATGTTCTAGACAATGTTCCTTCTGTAACCGTAGATCCAGAAGGAAATGTTGCACTAAGAGGTAATGAAAATGTGAGAATATTAATAGATGGGAAGCCTTCTGGCTTGGCAGGAATTAATATTGCCGAAGCTTTAAAATTATTGCCCGCAGATGCTGTTGAGAAAGTAGAAGTTGTAACCAATCCATCGGCTCGTTATGATGCTGAAGGAAGTGGTGGTATTATCAATATCATCCTTAAAAAAGGAAAAGCACAAGGTTTAAATGGCTCTTTTGCGGCAACTATTGGAGACCCTGAAAGCTATGGAGGAACTGCAAGTTTAAACTATAGAGGGGAACATTTTAATCTATTCTCGAATACAGGATATAATTACAGAACTTCTTTAGGCAATTCGCTAACAAACGCTACCTATTTTGATAATACTGGTGCTGTTAATAATTATATTGATGAAAGAAGAAACAACGAACGTTTAAACAAAGGATATAACGCCAACTTTGGAGTAGAATTATTCATCGATAAAACAACAAGCTGGACCAACTCATTAACTATTCAAAATAGCAGAGGTGAAAACCCAGATAATGTTTTCTTTTATAATTTTGATAATAACAGAAATGCTACTTTTACAAGAAATCGTTTGAATGATCAAAGGAGTAAAGAATTTACTTTTGAATATGCAACAAATTTTACAAAAAACTTTAAAAAAGAAGATCATAAACTAACAATTGACATGTCTTTTTCTGAAAATAGAGAAAATGACAATTCGATTATTTATGACCAAATTCTAGACGATCCAACAAGTTTTTTTACAGAAAGAACACTAAACCCACAAAATCAAAACAGAAATCTTTTTCAAGCAGATTATGTATTGCCTTTGGGGAAAGACGCTCGATTTGAAGCTGGATATAGAGGTAGTTTTCAAAAGAATCTAACCGACTTTGAAATTAGCGCTTTAGATACTGGTGGAAATTGGATTAGAAATGATATTTATTCTAATTTACTAGAATATAAAGAAAATATTAATGCTTTTTACATGCAATTTGGTTCTAAAATTAATAAATTTTCTTATTTCTTAGGACTACGTTTTGAAGATAGTAATATTGAAGTAAATTCTATTTCTGCAAACGATTATAACACCAAAAACTACAACAACTTCTTCCCTACTGCTACTGTAAATTATGAATTTTCTGAAACAAGTAGTTTGAGTTTAAGTTATAGCAAAAGAATTAACAGACCTAGAGGTCGTTTCTTGAATCCGTTTTCAACTTACTCAAGTAGAATTAACATTTTTAGAGGAAATCCAGATTTAGATCCTGCCTACACTAATTCAATTGATTTAGGTTATTTAAAAAGATGGAACAAAGTTACTTTCAATACTTCTGCCTATGTTAATATTACAGACGGATCTTTTCAATTTATTAGAAGAGAATCTGGGTTAATTGCAGATGGTGTTCCTGTTATAGAATCTACTCCTATTAATCTAGCAACAGAAATTAGAGCTGGTTTTGAATTTAATATTAATTACTCTCCGTTTAAATGGTGGAAATTAAACTCAAATTTTAATCTTTTCAGAAATGAAACACAAGGAGATTACCGCTATATAAATTCTGTAAACACAGAAATAGTACAAAACTTTGATAATACTGCAACAAGTTGGTTTACTAGAATATCTTCTAAAGTAACTTTACCCTATAAAATTGACTGGCAAGTAAATGCAACCTACAATGCTCCTGAAAACAATGCGCAAGGAAGAAGGTATGACATGACAAGTGTTAATCTTGCTTTTAGCAAAGATGTTTTAAAAGACAAAGGAACAATTGCTCTTAATGTTAGCGATTTGTTTAACACAAGAAAAAGACGTTGGGAAACAAACCTGCAAACTATTACAAGTTATTCTGAATTTCAATGGAGACAAAGACAGATTAACCTTTCTTTTACCTATAGATTCAATAAGAAGAAAAACGAAAGAGAAAACAACCGTAGAGAAGACGGTGGCGGTGGAGATGATTTTGTTGGATAATAAAAAAAGGACTGTAAATACAGTCCTTTTTTATTTTGAAGCATAGAATATTATTCTTGTTCTGCTTGCTTTTTTGCCTTTTTCTCTTTGATTAATTCAACAATAGCACCACCTAACCAATAAGGCACGAATGAAGCTAGGAAAATCATTAACCAAAAACCTATAGTTAAAATAGTTAAGAAAAGTAAAAAGCCTAAATACTGATCAAATTCAAACATATTTTCCGGAATTTTAGTGAATTCTTGCCAAAGATAGTTTAACTATTTATGACTAACAAATGAAAAATATTATTTTATCTAATTAAAACCACTTTTTCTTTTTAAAATAAACCAACATTAGTAGTACAATAATAAACATTAGCCCTATTATTGTGTAGTAACCGTATTTATAATTCAATTCTGGCATATTTTTAAAATTCATACCATAGATACCCGCAATAAATGTTAATGGTAAAAACACAGATGAAATTACTGTCAACGTTTTCATAACTTCATTCATTCGATGGTTTTGGGCTGTATAGAAAAAATTACTCGCACTATCCAATGTTGACATATCATACTCAATCTGTTCCAAAAGCTCTAATGTCTTTTGATGTAATCGTCCGAAAAAAATATAATTAGAAGCTTCAATTCCGTTAAACTCATCATCGTCTTTAATCGTTTTAATGGTAAATAAAGCATCTCTTAATGGAGTTATTGAGCGTTTCAATAAATGAAATATCTCGCGCAAACGTTCAATTTCTTCCATAATAGAAGGATTATCAGCTGTTTTAGAAGCCAATAGTAGTGCTTCAATTTTGTTTTCTTTGTTTTCTATAGTAATATAAAAATTCTCAATAACAGCATCCAAAAGTAAATACAATAAATAATCCACTTTTTTCTTTCTAACAATGCCTGTATTTTCTCTTAATCTTTCTCGAATATGCGTAAAAAAATCTCCTCTCTTTTCCTGAAAAGAAACAATCAAATTATCTTGAAGTAAAAAACTAATCTGTTCAATTAAAATAGTATTCTCATTGTCGTTTGGGAGTATAGATTTAATACTAAAAAAAAGAGAATCGTCCAATTCGTCCAAACGAGTTCCTCTAGCAATATTTAAAATATCCGAAACAATTAAATTATTCAAGGTTAAACTATCTGCTAATGACTTAATAACTTCAATATTATTTAAACCATGAATATTTAACCAATTGTTTAATGTTTCACTCTTAGTCTCGTTAAAGTCTTTTACCGTGATTGCTTGGTACTCTCCTACTTCTTTTTCATTATACACAAAAAGTTGCATCTCGGTTTCTTTGTCCTTATAGAACCCTGTATATTCTAAAGGCTGTAAAACAGCTTTTCTACCTTTCTTATATCTTAATTTTCTCAAAAGCTATAGTTTTAAGGATAAAGATAGTAGTTTTTAAAATTTGGTCTTTATTTTTGTAAAAAAAAAACTTCATGCAAAAACTTTTCATAAACATTAAAGAGCTTTTACAAGTACGAACATCTCCAATTGATAAAGTTTCAGGAACTGAAATGGGCAATTTACCAAAAATTGACAATGCCTTTTTACTTATCGAAAATGACACTATTGCAGATTTTGGTCCTATGGCAGAATGTCCACAATTAGAAAATATTGAAACAATAGATGCAAATGGAAAAGTAATTCTTCCAACATGGGTTGATAGTCACACCCATATTGTTTATGCTGGGAATAGAATTCAAGAATTTGTAGATAGAATTAACGGTCTTTCCTATGAAGAAATTGCCAATCGTGGTGGTGGAATTCTAAATTCGGCAAAGAATTTAAATGAAACTTCCGAAGAAGACATTTATGAGCAATCGAAATTGCGATTAGAAGAAGTAATGCATCAAGGAACAGGAGCCGTAGAAATTAAATCGGGCTATGGTTTAACAGTCGAAGGAGAATTGAAAATGCTTCGTGTTATTAAGCGTTTAAAAGAAAACTACAGTCTTCCAATAAAAGCTACTTTTCTTGGAGCACATGCCTTCCCAATAGCCTACAAAGAAAACCATGCAGGGTATATTGATCTTATTATTAACGAAATGCTGCCAAAAATTGCAGCAGAAAACCTTGCTGACTATATTGATGCTTTTTTAGAGACTGGCTATTTTTCTGTAGAAGAAACTACTAAAATAATGAATGCTGGTAAAAAACATGACTTAATTCCAAAAATACACGTTAATCAATTTACAGCAATTGATGGCATTAAAGCATGTGTTGAAGCTGGAGCTCTATCTGTAGATCATTTAGAAATTGTGACCGATGAAGACATTGAAGTTTTAAAAAACAGCAATACCATGCCTGTTGCTTTACCCAGCTGTTCCTATTTTATTAGTATTCCATATACTCCTGCACGAAAAATGATGCAAGCTGGTTTACCAATTGCACTAGCAACGGATTTTAATCCAGGTACAACACCTTCAGGAAACATGAATTTTGTGGTGGCTACTGCTTGTATAAAAATGAAAATGACACCAGAAGAAGCTATTAATGCTGCAACAATAAACGGAGCTTATGCTATGGGCATCAGTGAAACACATGGTTCAATTTCTAAAGGGAAAAAAGCCAACATAATTATGACTAAACCATTAACTTCTTATTATCAAATCCCTTATGAATTTGGAAATAATTTAATTGAAAAAGTAATGATTAATGGTGTGTTTATATAAAACATATATTCAACAGTAATAGAAACAAAAAAGTATATTGAACCCGTTTTCAATATACTTTTTCTAATTAAACAACTATACGTACTGAGTGAAAAAATTATTTATTGCTATTAACCACTATAAAAATAAAAAATAACTACATCATACTTTTTTTTGTTGTTTAACTTCTTTTAGTAGGCCATTTCAATTTATGGTTGAAATATTTTAAATAGGATATGATTTTTTAATTGTATCTAATAATTTTTTTGCATGATAAAGTTCTAGTGTAAAAATAAAAGAATAAACTCTATTTAAAATGACTTGTAATCTATTGTCATTTTTATATTTTTTTCTCAACAAATACAACTCATAAGGTAATTCTAAATCTGAAATTGTATAAGGAACCCCTGTGTATGCCTGTATTTTTTCTAAAAAGGCATAACCAAATTCTAAAGTAGGTTCAATCATTGTACCTTCTCCAAAATCATTCCACGTGATTAACTGTATAAAATCAACTGGAGAATTATTTGCTAATTGTAACGTCTCATCGAGTACTTGTGTCCCATTATGCGGAATTTCCCAATCTAGGTTGGGGTCTGTTCTCCAACCGCCTTCATAATAATAATCATTAAAACCTGAATAGACACCACCAACCGTTTGAATATTATTTTGTGCAGTATACTGATAATAATTTGATAAGGTGCTCATATGATTAGAATCTATCCAACTAAATTCTCCTCCTGCATATTGTCCCACTCTGGGGCTGGCTTTCCAAAGTGTCATTAATGTTGGTGTCGAATTCATTTGCGACATGATTGTTGACCAATCCAATGGTTCCGTAATATAATTAGGTCCGAAAAGAAATAAAAGTTCACTATTGTTATTATTCTTCAAATAATTAGGACTGGTAAAATAAGTATTTTCAATATACTGCAAATCAGTAACCGCAGCAGCAATATTTTCACTTCCTACATTTTGTTTGGAGAGAAATTCTGCCGTCTTATCTTCATACATTATCGCAAATTTTAAACCAACATCTTCAACTTCATTAATAAAAGATTCTGTACTTGTTTTCAGCATATTAAAATCATGAATATTTCTGCTTCCATACCAGTCAAAAATAACACCATCAATTCCAGATAATTTCATCAAAAGTAAATGATATTCTTGTAAATCATTATCATTAGATGAATAAGGTCCTATTAACGGATAATAATGAGATGCAATGTCTCTTTTCCCTTGTGAATCAACATTGTTAGGGTTCTTATTTGTCATTGTCCAATGTTGTCCCCAAAAACCATCCTGTTCTAAACTATAAAACCAAGGCATATAGTGCACATATACTTTTTTAGGATTATTCTTCATAACCACAACCGGAGATGGATAATTTTTCCTGTAAAGTTCTTCTTGATAAATACTTTCAAGATCATCATTTGTTAATTCATCGTTTCTATCAATAATTGAATCCTCAGAACAACTTATTATGATAAAAAAAAGAAAAAACAGGCTCGTAATTTTAATAAATTTCCCCATAATTTCTAATCTTTTTAGTTATATGTAAATTTACGCTTAAAGAATTATCAATTAATTTAAGTTTAGATAACATGCCAATCAACAAAGACGAAATGTATAAAAATATCGACAAAGCGTAATTTTAACAAACAATCTGGCTGTTTTTTTAACACCTAATAAAGAAAAAAACTACATATTTAGTCTTTATTATTCACAATATTCATTTTAGATTATTGATTATTAGGATAAAATGAATAATTTTCACATTTATAACACTCCTTCAAAATCAAAAAATATGCAACAATGGTCAAAAATTAAAATGATTATCCTTTTATCTAGTTTCTTTCTATGTTTTGTTATTCTGCTTTCTTTTTTAGGTATAAAGAAAAAATTCAATACTACTTGTGGAACAAAAGAGCCTCAATTAATTTGTGGCATAACCACTTTAACTAATAATGCAAGAAAAGGCGAAGAGTTATTCAATTCAAACTGTGCTGCTTGTCATCATTTAGAAAAACAGATGACTGGACCTGCATTAAGAGGAATAAAAGACCAAAACACACAATTAAATTCATTTTTTTTATTCCGTTTTGTAACAAAGGAAGATTCATTACTTCTAATGCAAGATACATTGGCAATAAGTTTAAATAAAAAGTCAAATTATAAATTCAATCATACTTTTTCTTTTTCAGAAGAAGAATTTACTTTTTTACTTGACTACTTAGAATAAAATGAATATATATAGCGCATTACAAAGAGGAGCATATCACGAAAATTATTGTGAAGACAGTTTTTATTATGGAAAATATGGGAACAATAAAATGATTTTTGCAATTATGGACGGTTGTACAACAGCTATGGAAAGCCATTTTTCTTCTACCTTAATTTCTAAAATAATAAAGAAGATTTGTATTGAAAAAGGCTATAAAGATTTTGTCATAAAAACTGATGAAACGCTAACTATTGAAGCAGAATTAAAAAGTATTCTATTTGCAATAATGCAAGAATTAAAAAACATTAAAAATTTATTATTACTAGACACAAAAGAACTATTAACAACTTTATTACTTCTTTTAATAGATCGAAACACTAACAAAGGTATTCTTTTAGCAATTGGAGACGGTTTTGTTAACATTAATGGCATAATTACTAATTTTGAACAAGACAACAAGCCAGATTATCTAGGTTTTCATTGTATGGAAGATTTCGAATCTTTTTATGCTTCTCAAAAACAAATTATCTTTATTGATTCTATATTGGATATAACTATTGCAACAGATGGTATTTATACTTTTGAATCTTTTTCAAAAAATAAAACAGCTGAAGATTTTAATTGTATTGACTACTTATCGAAAAACAAAACACAGCATGAAAACAATGAAATGCTAACATTAAAACTAAAATTCATCGAAAATCAAATAGGTAAAAAGCCAACTGATGATTTAGCGATGATAAGAATAATAAAATAACAATGGGAGGCTACTATATACCATTAATTCAAGGGGAAATTTACGGATTTAAAATCGGATTACTCACCGATTTTATGCTATGGGAACATACTCGAAAACTAGATTACACTAAACGAAAGGGAGAATGGCTTGTGGGATATGGTGTTGGTTTTACTAAGGGTCAAAATATTAGAAATTATATAAAAGAAAATTCTAAAGAAGAAAACTTTGAAATACATATCAAAGCGGTTCTATTTTTACAAAAACAAATGCCTAATTATGGAAATTTTAAAAACAAATTAGACGAATATATAAAGAACATAGACAATTGGCAGCATTCAAAAATTGAATTAACAACTATTTCCCAAGCAAACCAATTATTGTTGGAAGGAAAGTTACAAAGAAGTTTGAATTTAATCTCAGATTATTACAAAAGCAATTATATGCTAATTACACAAATGAGTTTTTATCTTTTAGAAAACCAACTTTCTAAAATTAGAGTTGCAAAACAAAAACAAGAAATTGACAGTAGAAATTATTTAATTCAAAAAGCTGAAATTGAAACTAAACTTAAAAATTGGTTACTATCATAATTAACCAATTAAAAAAACCTCTACTCATTTAAAGTAAAGGCTTTCTATTTTTTTTAATCTTCGGTAAATGTTTGTGCTTTTGAATAAACCCTCCATTTTTCTATACATTCTTGCATATCATTTGGAATTTCTGTACTAAAACGCATAAACTCTTTTGTTATTGGATGTTCAAAACCTAATGTTTTTGCATGTAGGGCTTGTCTTGGTAATACTTTGAAACAATTATCTACAAACTGTTTGTATTTGGTGAACGTTGTTCCTTTCAAAATTAAATTACCACCATAGCGCTCATCATTAAAAAGCGTGTGTCCAATATATTTTAAATGCACACGAATTTGGTGTGTTCTTCCTGTTTCTAAGCGACAAGAAATGACCGTTACATAGCCAAATCTTTCCAATACTTTAAAGTGAGTAACAGCATGTTTTCCTTTATCTCCTTCTGGATAAACCGACATCTGCATGCGATTCACAGGATGGCGATCAATATTTCCTTCAATTGTTCCTTCATCTTCTTTAATATCGCCCCAAACAATAGCAATATATTCTCTTTCAGAAGTTTTTGCTGCAAATTGTTTGGTTAAATAATCCATAGCCAATTCTGTTTTAGCCACAACCAAAAGCCCAGAAGTGTCTTTATCAATACGGTGAACCAAACCAGGTCTTTCTGAACTATTCATAGGTAGGTTTTCAAAATGAAAAGCTAGAGCATTAACTAATGTTCCTGAATAATTTCCATGTCCAGGATGCACTACCATTCCTGCTGGTTTGTTAACTACAATAAGTTGGTCGTCTTCAAAAACAATATCCAGAGGAATATTTTCTCCCTTTAATAAATGTTCATAAGGCGGATGTTCTAACATTAGTCTAACAACATCTAAAGGTTTTACCTTATAATTTGATTTTACAGGAATGTCATTCACAAAAATGGCTCCCGTGTCGGCTGCTTTTTGTATTTTACTACGTGTAGCATTCTCAATCAAATTCATTAAAAACTTATCCACACGCAAAGGTTGCTGTCCTTTTGAAACCTCAAAACGATGATGTTCATACAAATCATCATCTAAATCATCAACTACGTTTTCTTTTATCATTATTATATATTTGGGTCTTCTTCAACTGATTCAGTTTCATTAGGTGTTTCTTCTAAATCTGATCCGTCAAAAATTTCTTCTCCATCTCCTAAAATAAAATCTACAGTCGAATTTTTCTTTATTTTATCTCCAGCTTTTAAACTTTTTCCATTTATTGAAAGCCCTAAAACAACATCTTTCGCAATATAGTTTCTATAAGTTTTTTTTCCCTCTTTCAAGCCTAATGATTTTAAATTTGCACTTATTTGACGGTATGTTTTTTCTTTGAAAGGAGGCAAAAGTACATCTGTATAACCCCCTGAATTTATTTTTACATATATTTTTCTTCCATCTTTTACCGTTGTTTTTGCTTTTGGATCTTGTTCCACAATAGAATATGGAGGCATATCTTTTCTAAAATCTACCGTGTCTAATAGTAAAAGTTCAAGTCCTAATTCTTTCAACTTTTCATCGGCAATAACAATTTGCATCTTAGATAAATCTGGAACAGGAATTTCTTCGCCATGATGCGTTTTGATATCTAAGAATTTTACCAATAAAAATCCTAAGACAATTACAATAACAAAAGCAATAGCTAATTGTTTAAAAAAAGTTTTACTTTTCAAAAAATTCAGAACACTCATAATTAACAATATTTCAGCAAATATAAGAAATCGAAAAGATTTTTAGTTTGAATAAATAATGTAATTTTGTGCTAGTTCAATTTAAAAATAGTAAAATGAAAAATGTGGCTATTATAATGGGAGGTTATTCGAGCGAATATAAAATTTCATTAACCAGTGGTAGTGTTGTATGTGAAAATTTAAACAAAGAAAAATATAATATCTATCCTGTTCATATTTTTAAAGAAAAGTGGGTTTGCATACTAAACGATGCAGAATTTCTAATTGATAAGAACGATTTTAGTGTTACTATCAACAATGAAAAGGTAACTTTCGATGTGGTTTTTAATGCTATTCATGGCACACCTGGTGAAGATGGATTAATGCAAGCCTATTTGGAATTACTAAACATTCCTCAAACTTCTTGCGATTACTATCAAGCTGCATTAACATTTAACAAAAGAGATTTACTTTCTGTTTTAAAACCCTATGGAATAAAAACAGCCACATCTCACTATTTAAATTTTGGTGATGAAATAAACGTAGCTGAAATCCTAAAAGTAGTGGGATTACCTTGTTTTGTTAAACCAAACAAATCGGGTTCTAGTTTTGGCATTTCTAAAGTGAAAACCGTTGAAGAATTTTTACCCGCAATAGAAGTAGCATACAAAGAAGACAACGAAATCATTATTGAAAGTTTTTTAGACGGAACCGAGGTTTCTGTAGGCGTTATTAACTATAATGGAGAAACAAAAGTATTACCAATTACGGAAATTGTTTCTGAGAATGATTTCTTTGATTATGAAGCAAAATATTTAGGCAAATCGAAAGAAATTACTCCTGCTAGAATTTCTGAAGAATTAAAGCAAAAAGTTGAAGTTATTGCTAAAAAAGCCTATGAAGTTCTAAAAATGAAAGGTTTTTCTAGAAGCGAATTTATTATTGTAGATAATGAGCCTCACATGCTAGAAATGAATACCGTTCCTGGTTTAACAAACGAAAGTATTTTACCACAACAAGCAAATGAAGCTGGAATTTCTTTACCACAACTTTTTGAAAATGCAATAGAACAAGCTTTGCTACGTTAATATTACAAAAACCATAGTCATGAAAAAATACCATCTTCTTTTACTATTATTTGTTGTACAATTTAGTTTTGCACAAGAGAGAACAATTCCTAAAAAAGATTTAGAAACCATTAAATATGAATATAACTGGAAAAACGAACCATATTTAATTGTGAATTATAGATTTCCAAAAGATTATTGTCCTTATGAAAATTATGGTGAACTAGACAAAAGTTATACCTATTTAAATAATAAGATATATAGTAAGATAGATATGAAAAACTATCGTAATGTTTTTATTTATGCCGATAAGCTAGCCGCAAAAAGCATCTTAGATAACAAAACACATTATGACGATATAGGTTTCTATTTCTTAAAACAACTTTCTGAAAATAAAGGAAGTTGCTATGGTGTTTTAGTCATTAATAAAAACGGACAATATAATTATATTCTAGGTGAATATTCTAGTAAGGATATTGAAAACCTAACAAATTCATTAAAATAATAACTATAATGAAAAAAGCTATTTTCCCAGGCTCTTTTGACCCAATTACCAACGGACATTATGATATTATAAAAAGAGGAGCGTCTCTTTTCGATGAAATTATAGTAGCAATTGGTGTGAATGCAGAAAAGAAATACATGTATACTCTTGAAGAACGTAAACGCTTTATTGAGGAAGCCTTCAAAGACGAACCAAAAGTAAAAGTTATTACCTACAAAGGTTTGACGATTGATTTATGTGAAAAAGAAAAAGCCGATTTCATTTTAAGAGGTCTAAGAAATCCTGCCGATTTTGAATTTGAAAAAGCGATTGCGCACACCAATAGAAGTTTATCAAAAATTGAAACCGTTTTCCTTTTAACAGCGGCAAGAACGTCTTATATTTCTTCAAGTATTGTTAGAGATGTTTTAAGAAATGGTGGAGACATTACGAAACTCGTGCCTGCATCTGTAATGAGTAAAAAATAACTCGATGAACTTTAAAACCTTTTTTTCGTTTCTTATTCTATCCAGTTTAATGGCTTGTAATGATAATGATAAAATAAAAAAATCTGATTATTTAACATTAGAAGAGCAAAAAGTAATTGAGAATAATGATACATTAAACACAATTATTACGAGTACCAACTTAACCACTACAGCCAATAAATTAATTCTTACTGGTTTAGATAGTATTCGTTTGGTATCTATGTATAAAATTAGACCCGAAGCCGACAAAAACATCAATTACTCTGAAGACAGTAGTTATTATGGCTATCATGATAACAATGAAGACAGTTATAATTATTTTATGCCTGGTCTAGATATTATTAGTGGCTACAATTTAATTAATATTGCACATTATAATTTAGGAAACAACAAAACCAGCTTCCTATTCAAAAAACCTGTTTTAATAAAAACAGTCTATTATCCAGGAGTTAAAAAAGATTCATTACTTGAAAAACCAATTTCTCGCAATTATTTTATGGTTTCTGCCTATGATGAAGACACCAATAAGGATACTTTAATCAACAAAAAAGATTTACGTAGATTATATCATTTTGACAAATTAAACACAAAGAAAACGCAATTAATCCCTTCTGATTATGGTGTTATTAAATCATCTTATGATTACAAAAATGACATTATGTATATTTATGCAAAACACGACACTAATAAAAACGGAACTGGTGATAAAAATGAAACAATGCACATTTTTTGGATTGACCTAAAAGATCCAAAAGTAGCTAAGAAAATGTTATAAAAAATATTTTTACCAAGTGTTTACTTACAAAATATTAGATTAAAAAAATATTTTCATCGAAAGTTACATATTATTTTCCCTTGCTTTACAAATCATTTTTTCATTTTAGAATTCCATTTGGCACAAAAATTGTTAAATTTGGATTAAAATATTTTACAATGAAAAAAATAACACTTACACTTTTCGCTTTTACTTTATTCAGCTGTGCAGAATTGCAACAAGTTGTTGATCAATTACCGCAAGGAACGCTTCCAGGTCTAAGTCAAACAGACATTGCAAATGGTTTAAAAGAAGCATTAGACAATGGAATTGAAAAACAAGTCTCCAAATTGACTGCTACTGATGGTTTTTTTAAAAATGAAGCGGTTAAAATTTTACTTCCAGATGAGTTACAAACAGTTGATAAAAAACTAAGACAAGTGGGACTTTCAAAATTAGCAGATGAAGGTTTAAAAGTACTTAACAGAGCTGCTGAAGATGCTGTTAAAGAAGCGACTCCTATATTTGTTGATGCTGTGAAGCAAATGAGTTTCAATGATGCAAAAAATATTTTAATGGGAGATAGTTCGGCTGCTACTTCTTATTTACAAAACACTACATCTACTGCATTGTATGGTAAATTTAATCCTGTGATTAAAAATTCTTTTGCTAAAGTGGGTGCTGATAAAGTTTGGAATAACATAATAACAAAATATAACAACATTCCTTTTGTTACCAAAGTAAATCCAGACTTAACAGATTATACTACTAATAAAGCTATGGATGGTGTATTTAAGATGATTGCTGTTGAAGAACAAAGCATTAGATCTAATTTTAGTTCAAGAACTTCTGATTTATTAAAAAAGGTATTTGCTTTGCAAGACAAAAAATAAGAATTAAAATTTTAATACTCGATAACATATATATAACAAATTATTAACACAAATCGACCTAAAATTGTTAGATATTTGCAATGTAAATAAATGAGATAGTATTTCATATTTATATTTGGTTGGTTAAGGTTAGTTAAAAAAAATACCACATCTTTTTTAGGTGTGGTTTTTTTTATCATTAAATCCTTTTCATTTCTACAAATATTGCAATGTTTACTTTTTTAATTTCTTTGTAAATAAGAAATTACTGTTGTGTTAAAAATCTTAGGCTGTTCAACATTAACAACATGTCCGCAATTTTCTATAATGAAAAGTTCTGCTGTTTTAACATGTTTACTAACAACTTGTCGAACTGCTGGAAGAAACATATAATCTTCTTCTCCCATAATATACAACGTTGGAATATCTAGTTCTACTTGTCGGAACCACTTTAATACAGGATTAATTTCAGCAGTGAGTTTAAACCATTTAATAAACTCTTTTTGATAGAGTTTCTTTGCTTCATTTATAAAAAGCAATCTCGACTTTTTATGATTTTTTTTAGGCATAATCACAAAAGCAAAAAATCTATAGAGCACCAAATAAGGAAGAACATATTTAAAAATGTTCCCTAGTTTCATTAGAATTTGCGAACGGAAATTCATTTTTAAAATTGCTCCACCCAAAATCATGCTTTTCACCTTCTCTGGATTCATTTCTGCCAATTGTCGAATAACTATAGACCCAAGTGAAATACCAACAAAATGAGACGACTCTATTTTTAAATAATCAATAACCTCAACAATATCATTTGCGATAGCTTTAAAGGTATATTTTTGTTTAAATGTATTTTTTATTTTTTGAGCAGAATCGCCATGACCTCTAAGGTCTAGAAGTAGCACATTAAAATGTTTTTGAAAATCTCTTATTTGTTTGAACCATATAGAAGAGCTTCCGCCTGCTCCATGCACAAAAGTCACCCATTCAACTTGAGAATGAATAATAGACTCATTTGAAGCGGAAGTGCACTTATAAATTGTATAGTTAATCAATTTTTACATATTATTTTTGGATTTACAAATATAGTCGTTTGCAAACAAAATAACCGATAAACATTTCTTAATTATATGGTATTATGCATCTTTTTGAAATAATCAAATGCTTTTACCAAACGGCTTCCATACCATGAAAACATTTCTCCATCTACAAAAACAGTTTTTGCATGGTGCGTAAAGCGTCCCACTTCAAAAGCATGTTCATCTTTAAAAGGAAAAGGTTCAGAGGATAACAATACATAATCTGGATCACCTTCTAAACGGATTTTCTTTAATGCTACTTCGGGATACCTTCCTTCTTTGTCTTCGTAGATATTTATAAAATGATTAAGTTTTAATAATTCATTAATAAAATTAGAATTTCCAGCTGCCATATAAGGATTTGCCCAAATAAAATAGGCTACTTTCTTTTTTGGCTTGTCTTTTATGAAGTGCTTGAAATCTTCTAAAGCAAATTTTGTTTTATCTATCCATTTTTGGGCATTCGTTCTTTTATTAAACAACACTCCAAAATCATGAATCATTTGTATATTATCTTCAATTGTGAGAATATCAGTAACCCAAACGGGGCATACTGCACGCAACTCTTCAACAATTTCTTTTGTATTTTCTTCTTTATTACAAATAATAATATCGGGTTGAAGTGCTTTTATCTTGTCGAACTTAATGTTCTTGGTTCCACCCACTCTTGTTTTTGTAGCTTTTAAATGAAACGGATGAATACAAAACTTCGTAATCCCAACTATTTCCTCTTCTAATCCTAAATCGCATAATAATTCTGTTTGTGAAGGCACAAGGGAAATTATCCTTTTTGGAGTTTTCTCGAAGGAGTGTTTATTACCTAATTGATCGGTTAATTCTTTCATTAGTTAATTTTTATCTAATGCTTTTGCTATCTTTTTATTATTCATCAATAATACATAACCAACAATAACACTTAATACTTGAGTAATGAGCGAATAATAATCAATTGGTGAGTTACCTATAACACTATGGCTAATTTCATTTTTAAACAGGTTGACTATTTGAAACAACAAATCTGGAATAGGATTCACGATAAATAATAAAGAAATAATTGAAATAGACAATAAAATTATTGAATAGGAGTTTAAATTTCCAATAATGATTTGATCATCATCAAAGTTTTTATCCAGTTTTAAAACCTCTATAACAAAATCTACATTAAACAATAATACAAACAGAGCGGCAATCATTAATAAAACACTACCTAAGAGCACAAGAAAAGTTGATGCATCAAGTCCTTCTATATAATATGTAGAAAATTGAGGAATAAAATAAAACAAAATAGCTATTAAATTATATAATCCAAAAATCTTAATTGTTACTCTAAAAAAATCTCTTTTCGTCATTATATTATTTATTCATAATTAGTTCCATTTCTTGCTGTAATTTCATGGCCTCTTCTCTTGCTTTTTCTGCAAAATCTGTTCCATTAGAAGCATAAATTATTCCTCTTGAAGAATTAATTAGCAAACCTACGTTCTTATTCATTCCGTATTTACAAACTTCAGATAAACTTCCTCCTTGGGCTCCAACACCTGGAACCAATAAGAAACTATTTGGTACAATTTTTCTAATTTCTGTAAAAAATTCTGCTTTTGTTGCTCCCACAACATACATTAAATTTTCTGCATTTTTCCAAGTTTTAGATGTAGTTAACACCGTTTTATATAGTTCTACCCCATCAACAAATTGTGTTTGAAAATCGAATGCTCCTTCATTTGAAGTTAGAGCTAACATAATAGTATGCTTGTTTTCGAAGGCTAAAAATGGTTCAACAGAATCTTTCCCCATATAGGGTGCAACCGTGACACTATCAAAACTTAAATCTTCAAAGAAAGCTTTTGCATACATTGAAGAAGTATTGCCAATATCTCCTCTTTTCGCATCTGCTATGGTAAAAATATCAGGATATTTTTCGTTTATATAATTAATTGTCTTTTCAAGCGATTGCCAACCTTTAATCCCATAAGCTTCATAGAAAGCAGTATTAGGCTTGTAGGAAACGCACAAATCGTGTGTGGCATCAATTATCGCTTTATTGAATTCGAAAATTGGATCTTCTGTTTGTAATAAATAGCTTGGTATCTTATTCAAATCGACATCTAGTCCAATACATAGAAAAGATTTTTTAATTTGAATTTGTTCTGTTAATTGTTGTGTTGTCATGAAAAATTATTGTTGTGCTGCAAATTTACGAACAAGATTATAAATCCTTAGCTTTTATGTGATGAAAACTATTTTTAATTTTTCATTTATTGCCTTTATAAATAGGAATTTTTAGTCCAACATGAACATCAATTGCATCTATTTCTCCAAACATTGCAGACACAATAGAACCAGAACCAATGAATAATGGCCCCGCTCTAAACCCAAAACCAGCCTGAAAACCAGAATATTGAATCATGCTTAAGGGTGCATATATGCTTAACCATTTCGTTTCATATCTAGGTGTTAGAGAAACGGTATTATTCACAAAATTGGAATTTTCTTTTTTAATATCCGCTACGTTCAAATCTGTATTAAAATTCAAATATAGCTTTTTATGAAAATTCCAGTCTGCATTTAAATGCAAAGCTGTGGGCAAAGAAACATTAAACGACTTATTTTCACTAATTCTAGTATAATACGAATCAAAATCATCATTTATTGCATATTCTGCATCTGTATAAGAAGCATTTGCATCATACAATACTTTTTCCCCATCTTTAAACTTTATTGAACCTAAATCTGTAAGAGATAGTCCAATTTTTAACAAATAATCATCTGTATCAGTAACTCTAGATTTTAATTCATAGGTAAAGCCAAGATCCATTCCAAAGCCAACTCCAGAGTTATTTAAAGGATCATCAAAATTCTCTAAACTACGAATATTTCCTGTTTCAATATTTCCTGTTGTGGTTGTCCTGTTTGTTATATCTAAACCTGTATAATCATAACTTACAGACAAATTTCTAGCTTTTACATATCCAGAATGTATTCCTCCTAAATATTTTAAGCTTATCCCTCCTTTTAACGAATACACTTCATTGTCTTTTAAAATTCGAGCGAAAGAAGCACCATACTCTATCCAAGCATTAGAAGCCATGCTGAAATTTTGATTATTGAACGAAAAATCCTGAGTAACTTCGTCTTGAATTTGGTTTAAAAACAAACCGCTAATTTCAGTCACATGAGTGATTGCCCGCACTCTTGTAAAAACGGCAATTGCGTTTTTTTCTCCTAAATTCATCATAAAAGAAGGACCTAGTACATCAATATTAGAATACAAATTATTATTGGGCTTTGGATTTGTGTTTGCATTTTTTTCAAAACTGTAATCATTTTTAAATAGATCTCCTAATTTAACAGTATAATAATCGTTCCCAACAAACAAACTACCAGATGCCAAGTTTATATCTGTTCTAAATCGAGAACCAACAATATTTGCAGGGTTAGAAATCACTGTATTAACACCTGAATAATTATCATATTGGCTTCCAAAAAACGACTGAGAATACATTTCGAATCCAGAAATCAGTCCTAATAAAGCAATTAAAATCTTCTTCATAGTATGTTATTTTAAATTAAAAAAAGGCTATAGATAATTCCATAGCCTTTCAAAGTTATTCATTTTTTTATTAAAAAACTTCTGATTCTTTTAATTTTTCTGTATTTGAAACTAATTGTAATTCATCTACAATTTTTTGAATATCACCATTCATAATGTTCCCTAAATCATACAAAGTTAAACCAATTCTATGATCGGTTACACGACCTTGAGCATAATTATAGGTTCTAATTTTTGCAGAACGGTCACCAGAACTCACTTGAGAAGTACGCTTTGTTGCATCTTCTGCTTCTTTCTTCGCTAACTCCATTTCATACAAACGAGAACGCAATACATTCAATGCTTTATCCTTGTTTTTATGCTGTGATTTTTGATCTTGACATTGTGCCACTAAACCTGTTGGAATGTGCGTTAAACGTACTGCAGATTTTGTAGTATTTACTGATTGCCCCCCAGGACCAGACGAACAGAAAAAATCTACACGAACATCGTTCATGTCAATTTGCACATCAAATTCTTCTGCCTCTGGCAAAACCATAACTGTTGCCGCAGAAGTATGAACACGTCCTTGTGTTTCCGTCTGAGGAACACGTTGCACGCGATGAACACCCGCTTCAAATTTTAAAGTTCCATATACATCTTCTCCTGTAACTTCAAAAATTACCTCTTTAAATCCTCCCGAAGTACCTTCATTCATATCTACTACTGAAGTTCTCCAATTACGAGATTCACAATATTTAGTGTACATTCTATATAAATCTCCTGCAAAAATAGAAGCTTCATCACCACCAGTACCCGCACGAATTTCTACCATTACATTTTTAGCATCTTCAGGGTCTTTAGGAATCAACATGAACTTGATTTCTTCTTCTAATTGAGGTAAACGCTCTTTAGCTTCATCTAATTGCATTTTAGCCATTTCAACCATTTCAGCATCTGAACCATCTGCTATAATTTCATTGGCTTCTTTAATGTTTCCATCAATTATAATATATTCCTCACGCTTTTCTACTAAAGCTTTAAGGTCTTTATATTCTTTATTTAATTGCACATAACGCTTCTGATCTGCAATAACATCTGGTTGTATAATTAAATCCGATATCTCATCGAAACGTTGTTTTACATACTGTAATCTATCTAACATAGCTACTATTAATTTTGGACTGCAAAGTTAAGAAAAAAAACAATCAATTTTGAAGCATAATTTTGGAGTTTTTTTTAATTGAAAACCAAGCGCTTAAATTATATTATTTAAAATAAGTCTAAATAAATTTTGTGGTTTGACTTAACAATAATATTTTTGTAACATTATTTTAATTAAATCTAAATAAAAAACAATAATCTAAAAACATCCGATGATTAATTCTATCAATAATCTAAAAATATATAAAGCTTTTTTTTATTTACTAATCGTTTTAAGTGGAGTAAATGCGAGAGGACAACAAAAAGTAACAGGAATAATTCTTGACGATGCTTTGATACCAATAATGGATGCTACTGTTTATGTTAAAGAGATAAACAGTATGACTATCACAGATGAATTAGGAAAATTCAGTTTAGAATTACCGTCTGGTGAATGGATTTTGAATGTTAGTTATTTTGGCTATGAAAACTATACCGAGAAAATTAACACTAATGATAATAAAGTCTTAAAAATACAATTACAAAAAAAATCTTACCAACTAGCAGAAGTAATCATTCAAGGTAAAACAAAAACTAGCGAATTAAAAGACACCGGTTTTAATATAGAGGTAATTGAAACCAAGGAATTACAAAATTTAACGTTAGATGCCAATCAAGTTCTAAAAACTAAATCAGGAATAAACATAAGAGAATCTGGAGGCTTGGGTTCTAGTTTTAATCTATCTTTAAATGGTTTGACAGGCAATCAAATACGTTATTTCATAGACGGAGTACCCATGGAAAACTTTGGAACTTCTTTAACGTTAAACAATTTCCCTATTCTTCTCTTGGAATCTATTGAAGTATATAAAGGTGTAGTTCCTATTCATTTTGGAGGTGATGCTTTAGGAGGCGTTATCAATATGAAAACTGAAAATAGAAGAGAATCATTTTTAGATGCTTCCTATACTTATGGTTCTTTCAATACAAATAGATTTGCACTGAACACAAAATATTTTAATGATAAAAGAAAACATTACTTCAAAATAAACTCGTTTTTTAACTATTCAGATAATAATTACAATACAGATGATGTGCCTGTATATGACGAGTTAGGAAACATAACAAGAACAACTACTGTCAAAAGATTTCATAATCAATACCAATCTGCAATGGTTTCAGGTGAATTTGGCTTAGTAGATAAATCATTTGCAGATTTAGTAAACATTAAACTTACTTATGCTGAAAACAAAAAAAACATGCAGCATCCAGATTTTAATATCTTGAGACCTTTTGGAGAATTCAATACTAAAAACAAAACACACTTATTTTCTTCTAATTACAAAAAAACATTTCAAAAACTTAAAATTAATGCTAATATAGTTGGAGGTAGAATTCAAGAAACTATAGATGATACTAGTGACAAAAGATACAACTGGTTGAATGAAGTTATTGAAGTTAGAGATCCTAATGATATTAAAGGAGAACTTTTTGAGAGAAGATCTTTATTTACACTTACAGATCTAGTATTCAATTCTCAAGTTTATGCAAAATATCCTTTCAATAAAAATCATGATATATCGATTAACCTTGTACAAAATTATTTAAAAAGAGAAGGAAAAGACACTGTTGACGATCTTAATAACGCTTTCAAAACACCAAGCAAACTACAAAAATACATAACCAGCATTGCTTATACATTTAAAGATAACAATGATAAAATTGATTTTTGTGCGTTTGCAAAAAGGTATCAATTATTTGCATCAATAGCCTTAGATGACCCTTTAGACAATATGGATGAAATTGTACTTTCTGAGCCCAATTTTTCAAATATTGGATTTGGATCTTCTTTAGCTGTACATCCTTTTGATTTCTTAACGATGAAGTTATCCTATGAAAAAGCAAATAGACTTCCTGAGTCCTATGAAATATTAGGAAACGGTGTGAGCCAAAGGCCAAATATTAATTTAAGACCAGAAACTAGCGATAATTTTAATATTGGTACGATTCTACAAAAAAAATTCTCAAACTTTGAATTTCACTATGAGGCAAATATATTTTTCAGAAAATCAATTGATTTTGTCCGCTTTAACCCGCAAGGACCATTTGGTACATTTATAAACTTAGGAAAAGTATTCAGTAGAGGATTTGAAAATAGTATTAGCATAGACTACAAAAAGATAATTAACTTTTCTACAAATGTTACTTATCAAAACATCACAGAGGAAAATCGTTTCAATGAAGGTTTGCCTAATAGTAATTATAAAGGAAAAGTAGCCAATATTCCAACTTTATTTATGAATGCAACTATCTCTGTAAAACCTTTCTATAAAAAATTAGACAATAGATGCACATTATACTGGAGCACTCATTTTGTTGATGAATTTTTCTTAAAAGAAGAAAACGGAGGAAATAGAGGCGATAAAAACATTATCCCTTCACAATTGACGCATGGAATTGATTTAGAATATATTCTTAAAAATAAAAAGTTTAGTGTTTCTGCATCACTAACAAACCTTACAGATGCAAAAATCTACGACAACTTTAGAATTCAAAAACCTGGAAGAGCAGTCTATTTAAAATTGCGCTATTCCTTTAAATAACTTAAATACTATTATCTATGAAAAGTTTTAAAAACTTAAATTATTTTTTAGCAATAGCATTGCTAACATTAGGGTCTTGTAATAATGATGACAATGATTCTAATACAACCGAACAAAAATCCTCAGGAATTACAATGTCATTAAAAAATTCTGGAACCGTAGAAACCGAATATATTGTAAGTAAACAAGATATTATGTCTGGCGAAATTTCGTCAGAAGGAACAGGAATAGAACAAACAGGATGGCGATTTTATTATCCTGTAGGCAAAACGCTATTTGCATCTGGATATAGCGATGACAATCAATGTGCTGGCTATGCTGCAAACAATGATGGTTTTATTCAGCTAAAAGGGCAATTCATATTTGAAAATGCTTTAGAAATGTTCGGAAAATCTAATGATGACAAAACCTTCTTAGCAATGGATATTCCAAGAGTTGGTTATGCAAACAGAAGATTACATTTTATTGATGTTGAAAGTGTATTTGTAAAGAAAATTGTAGGAACAAAAATTTTCGCTAATGAACAAAACAATCAAGTAGCATGGCCTACCGCTTTAGAGGTAAGAGGCGATAAATTATTCATACCTTACCAAGTATTAGATTCAGAAGGTAACTTCACAACACCAGATGCAAACAAAGCCTATGTAGCTATCTATTCCTATCCAAATGTAGGAACAGAACCAGAAAAAATAATAAGCGACGATAGAACTTCTAATATTGGAGTTAATGGAGCAACAACTGGGTTAATTGAAACAGAAAATGGCGATTTATATTCATTTTCTTGTGGAACTGTTAATGCTGGCTTTAATCCTGCATCAACAAAACCTTCTGGAATTTTGAAAATTAAAGCACAAACAACAGAATTTGACAATGATTATTTCTTCAATATCGAAACCGCAACAAATGGAGGAAAAATATTTTGGTTTGATTATATTGGAGGAAATAAAGCTATAGCCAGAATATTAACTAACGATACTGCTATTCCATGGGATGCTTTTACAAGAAGCCAAACAGCTTTTAATCAGAAGTTAGTCATTATAGATTTAGTAGCAAAAACAGTTACAGATGTAGCAAATGTTCCTCTTCATGCTAAAAGATATTCTTCACCCGTATATATTGAAAATGGAAAAATATACGAAAGTATAGAAACAGCAACAGATGCTTATGTATATGAAATTGATATTGCAACCGCAACAGGCAAAAGAGGAGCTAAAATTAATGGTAAAACCATTAAAGGTTTTTATAAATTATAATCTAAAAAAAACTATATAATTTATAACGATTAATCTTTTAACACTTCAAAAGAATGAAAATTTTGAAGTGTTAATCATTTATATGCTATTTACATAATGAAAAAAGATAATTTTAAAAAAACAATTCGTCAAATACATCTTTGGCTAGGATTAAGCACTGGTTTAGTTGTTTTTATAGTATCCATAACAGGTTGCTTGTGGGTTTTTAAGTCTGAAATTGAAAGTCTCTATTCTGACTATAAAAATATTAATCCTATTAACCAAGATTTTATAACAGCTTCAAAAGTTAAAGAAATTGCTAGTAAAGAAAATCCAAACCGTGTTATTCATGGCGTACTATTTGGACAAGCAGACGAAGCATTAGAGGTAATATACTATGAAGCTGAACCTGAATTATTTTATCAAACTTTATATCTAAACCCTTATACTGGAGAAGTCATCAAACAAATAGATAATGCAAATGGTTTTTTTGGATTTATTTTAAAAGGACACGTTCACTTATGGTTACCAAAAGAAATTGGCTCTTTAGTTGTTTCCTACTCTGTTTTACTATTCTTTGTTCTAATAATTACTGGATTAATACTTTGGTGGCCCAAAAAAAGAAAAAATATTGGTCAAAGATTAAAATTTGATTGGAATAGTAAAACACGCTGGAAACGTAAAAATTTCGACCTACATACTGTTCTTGGTTTCTACACATCTGCATTAGCTTTAATACTAACTTTTACTGGTTGCGTAATGGCTTTTGGTTGGTTCTATTATATTGCCTATATAGCTACTGGAGGAGATAAAAACCCAAGATTTGTGCACCCTCAAAATGAAAAAATTAGCACACAAGCGAATGCCGATAATCAACTTGATGTTTTAATCCCAAACTTAAAAAAAGAGTATCAAAATGCTAAGAGTTTTGAATTACATTTTCCTGAAAACAACTCTAGTTCTATATTAGTTGAAATTTGCAATACTGAAGGATTACATTACGATATGGATTATCTCTTCTTCGATCAATATACTTTAAAAGAACTAGAACCTAATAGTATTTACAGTTCATATAAAAAAGCTAATTTTGCCGACAAAGTTATTAGAATGAATTATGACATTCATATTGGAGCCATTGGAGGAATAGTGGGCAAAATAATTGCTTTCATTGCTAGTTTACTTTGTGCATCATTACCAATAACTGGTTTTTTACTTTGGTGGGGAAGAAAATATAAATAGTTTACATTAAAAATGAAAAAATTACAATTAAGAAATCTACATCGTGATTTTGGTTACTTTTATTTAGGATTAATCATATCATTTGCATTTTCAGGAATATTGATGAATCATAGAGAAAATTGGCATCCTGAAGAATATGACGTTCAAACTAAAGAGATAAAAGTTCAACTGCCTGAAAAAGATAAAATAACAGATGAATACGCTCAAAATTTCCTAAAACCCTATGGTATTAATGACACTTACAGACGACATAGAGTCCGAAATGGAGCACTCCGAATTGCTTTTAAAAACACCGATGTGGAAGTAGCTCTGGAGGACGGAAAAGGTGAAATTGTTACCTATAAAAGAACACCAATAATCAGTCAAATGATGAAACTTCATAAAAACACTTCCAACTGGTGGATTTATTTTTCAGATATATTTGGACTATCGCTAATTTTTATTGCCATTTCTGGAGCAATGATAACAAAACATGGTAAACACACTTTCAAAAGAAGAGGTTGGAAATTGGCACTCGGTGGTATTATTTTTCCAATCTTGTTTCTATTATTTGCCTAAAACAAAGAAGAAACTATGATTAAACGCTCTTTTATATTTCATAAAAGGGTTAATGTATTTATTAATAATAATGAAGCTCCTAAAAATAAAGTTGCAATTAATAAATCAATTTAAGGCAATACAAATAACTGCCTTACTTTGCATATTGGTAATAGGCACTTACCTTCTATATACTATTATTGCTTATTTTAAAATAAAAAACAGCCTTCAAAACCCACTAATTCCTGAATATTTAATTCATTATGTAGCTTCTTATTCTCTAAATAAAGGAATTTTCTTGTTGATTGGATTATCCATTCTTTTATTTTTTAAAATTGCAAAGCAAAATCTATTAATTATTATCACAACTATTCTAATGCTAATACTAATTTCCCTAGTCAATCATCAAATAATTGGAAATTGGAATTCCCAAATTAATTAGTCCAAAGAATACAATAATTTCGTTAGATATTCACTAATTTATCACAAAACATATTCAAAATGCTCAAACAAATTCATCACACAGCAATAATTTGTTCAAATTATGAAAAATCAAAAGAGTTCTATACTTCCATTTTAGGATTAGAAATCATCCAAGAAATTTACAGAGCAGAAAGAAAATCATATAAATTAGACTTAGCTTTAAACGGAAAATATTGCATAGAACTTTTCTCATTTCCAAATCCCCCAAAAAGAGTTTCAAGACCAGAAGCAACAGGCTTACGCCATTTAGCTTTTGAAGTTGATAGACTAGAACCAATAATCGAAAATCTATTGAAACACAACATTGAAGCTGAAACCATTCGCATTGATGAGTTTACAGGGAAACGTTTTACCTTTATTACTGACCCAGATGCTTTACCAATTGAACTTTACGAAAAATAAAAATCACCCGAAAAGGGTGAAAGGCTATCAAAATAGAACTATTATTTTTGAAAAGTCAAATTAATAATTTTTAAACCAATGAAAACAAGCTATTTAAAAGCAATCGCTGCTTTAACCTTATTAGTATCTATTTCTTGTAGTGTGGACGAAAATGAGAAAAATGAAACAGTAAACAAAAACACTTTCAAAGTTGAAAACAATAAAAGATTAATCCTGAAAGATAGTTTAACTGAACAAAAGTAATCAAAATAGTACGTCATGTACTATTTTGATTTTTTTTAAAATACATACTAAAATAAGAACTACACAAGGTTAATCAACAATTTCCTAAAAATATTTGTCTAAAATATTCTCCGTCACAATTATTATATTTCATAAAACAAAATATATGAAATTCGTTAAAATGAAACGTTTTTCATAAGAAACACTATATATTAATACTCAAATCTTAGAGTGTTTTACAGAGTTTCCAATTCATTTTTAACCATAAAATAGATCTGATTTCAAAAAAACTACCTTTTCTTGCTCATCTTCATTTTAGATGAGTTAATTCATTAAATTATATTGAAATATAAAAATTTTATACATTATAGAATGTTTGTTGGTACCATTAATTTTGAAATTAAAAAAACAACAAAAACAATTCTATTTAACGAATATAATTCCATTTTCAAACGACAAACAATACACATACAGAATTATTTTCATTTTTTTAAAATTAATATTTATTTAACTATTTATTAATAGATTTTATTAGAATTTTTGTCAAATAAATATAAAAACATTAAAATTATGAAAACATTTTTTAAAACTATCACATTACCCGCAATCATAATGATTTCACTTTTATGCAGTTGCACCAATGAAAAATTAGAACTAGACACCCTTAATCAAGATCTTAACAACACATCTCAGGAAGTTGTCCCTAACAGCTACATTGTCCTATTAAAAGAAAACACAAGCCTACATGGGAAAACAAATTCAATTAGAGAAATATGTAGCCAAATATTAAAAAAACATGGAATACAAAACAACAATTTAGGCTTCATATATGATACTGCAATTCAAGGTTTCAGCATAAATAATATTGATTCAAATTCATTAGAAAAGCTAAAAAAAGACGCTCAAATACAAGAAATATCTCCAAATTATATTTTTCATTTGGATTATACCGAAGATAAAAAAGCAAAAGCTCCAGTTGCAAACAATGTAAACACGCAAAAAACCACTTACGGTTATTATGATAGCTTGGGAGATTATGTAGATTGGGGAGTTGCTCGATTAGGAGGATATACCTATTCAGTGGGTAAAACTGCTTGGATTATTGACAGTGGAGTTATTGCTACTAATGATTTAAATATCGATTATACTAGAAGTACTACCTTCATTGAAAATGATTGGACAGATCGTTCTGGACATGGAACGCATGTAGCAGGTATTATTGGAGCAAAACATAATGGATTTGGTACTGTTGGAATTGCTCCAGGAGCTACAATTGTAGCCATTAAAGTATTAGATAAAAATGGAAGTGGAACACAAGCATCAATTCTTGCAGGAATTAACTATGTAGCAAAAAATGCATCCTATGGAGATGTTTGGAATTACAGTATTGGCTTTTCAAGTAGAAATACAAGTATTGCTTATGAAACTGCAATCAAAAATTTAGCAAAAGTAACTTTCGGAGCTATGGCAGCAGGAAACAATAATGACGATGTGCAATATTACTCTCCACAACGCGCCTATATTACTGGTGCATGGGTTGTTGGAAATCATAATTATCTAGATAATGCAAACCCTGGTTCAAGTTATGGTGCAAACGTTCACATTTGGGGACCAGGAACAAGTATTTGGTCTATAGGAATTAACGGAAACACATTTGCCAATATGTCTGGAACTTCTATGGCATCTCCTTATGTTGCAGGAGTACTATTAATAAACAATGGTCGTTGCTATTCCGATGGACAAATTACAAAAGGTGGCTATACTGCTGGAATTGCAAAAAAATAATATACTAAAAACTAGGTAAACACACAACAAAATCTGTGCAGGTTTAAAATATTAGATTTATATTTAATATTTTAAACCTGCACAACTATTTTAAAAACGATCATCTTAAATTATAAAACTTACTATAAATTTCACAATTAGATACTAAATCTAAATACTCATTTGGATATTTAGACTTTAATTCTTGAAAAGAATTATGAATAATAGTATTGTACTCTGTTTCATAAAAGTAATAGGTACTATTCGTTTGTTTAAAAAACTCATGACAATTTTTTCTAGCATCGCATTTGTTCTTCATATACATACATAAAGCCTTAAACTCTTTGGTTTTAGCCAAATCATAGGCTCTACTATAATATTCTTTTGCTAAATTACATTCTTTATATTCATCTTCGTCTATCAATTTTGAATTGACTTCATTAGTTGACCAATAAATGCGTCTTAACATCCAAGAATTGCCGTGATACGAGATATTATAATAACAATTTGCAGCTAAAAAATAATGCATTTCACGATTTTTTTCAATAACCGAATTTCCTTTAGCAATGTGACTCATTAATTCTTTAACTACTGTTGCCTTTGTTAAATTTCTAGCATCTTTCTTATCATCAAAATTCATATATCCTTTAATCTTATAGAAAGGATTCTCATTAAATAAATAATTAGTATAATGTTCTTTTGACATTTTTGAAAAAGCATTATAAGCACTTTCTAACTGATTTTCCCTTATGTATTTAATACCTAATAAATCATAAATTTTATTCCTTTCTTTCTGCAACGGAAGTAATTTCCATTGATTAAATTCTGTCTTATTATTTCCTAATTCCAACTGAGCCACTAGCGATTTCATATCATTTAATGATAATTCAGAATCCATATACCCATACCAATCATAAAAATAATCATCGCTCAATGTAATTCTATCCTTTCTAGATTTCCAAAAGATATTAGCATCATAATCTTTTAAATGAGAAATTATTATTCCTGCATCAATAGCGTTTTTCAAGAATTCCAATTCTTTTGCAATAGCAAAAAGAAATCGATAATTGCCTTTTTTAGCTGCATTCATTAGCATTGGCTTAACTTCATCAACAATTATTGCCTCATTTTTTTTCTGATGAGCTGTTAAACAAAGTGCTTTAATTATCGCTAATTGTTCTTTTTCTGCTTCAACATTAGTTTTACTATCTTCTATTACTTTTAAAGCATTTGCATATTGTTTGTTAAGAAAAAAAAGATATGCTTTACTAACTTGCCAGAATGGTACATCTAGAACTTCTTTTTCATTAATACTTTTCACAAAATCTAAAACCTCACTCGCATAAGCTCTATCAACTTCAACTCTATTCAAAATTCTTGCAGTTGTATTATTTTCCCAATAATCTTCTCGCAAAACAGGAAGATACATGGTGTAACTTGGTGTTAAAATCCAGTCTTCTAGTTTATTAATTTCTCTGAGCAGTAAAAAATTCAATCCTTTATTATGCTTGTCTAGGTCGTATATTTTTTTAATATAATTTAAATTCCTATCTGTCTTTTTGAATGAATATAAAATATAGACATTCGCTTTTTCTTCATTAGTTTCGGCAAATTTTAACACTTCCTCTATTGGAATGTTTTTATTAAAATTCCATCTAATATCAAACTTGTTGTCTGTTCCTCTTGCGAATACTTGTGCTGCTAAAAAATTCATTTTTACATGATTTTTCTCAGCATTCATTCTGTAATAAAGCGCCCAATCATCAATAAAATCATCAGAAGTGTTTTTATTAAAATAAGTAGCATAAAGCTTCAAAATGTCTTCCTTTTGACCATTATACTCAAGTAATCTAAAAATCTGATACAAGTAACGTTTTTGAATGATTCGTTCTTTGCATTGTTTAATTTTCTCAAAAGCAATTTTAATTTTTTCACTCCTTCTTTTAGAATCAAGGTCCTGATTGTTTTCCCATAAATCATTACCGTTAGTTAATTCTTCAAGAGATTTTGCAAAAAGTAAATAATCTATTGCTTCTTTTTTCCCTTTTCTAAATAAATATTGAATGAATAAATTTTTACTTTTATCATTAAACTCATTTATTGGGACTTCAAAAACAGCTTTTTTAATCTCTGGAATTTGAATGGAAGCATTACAATATTTTTGCCACATTAAATCATTTTCTGTAACACTATCTATATTATACAAATAATCTCCTTGATAATAATAAGCATATGAATAATTATACATTCTATATTCGTCATAATTAAAATTTCCAGGATTAAAAACGCTAAAACGAATATCATCCCCATAAGGATAAAAATAGCACGCAAAAATACCCGTAAAACTATTGAGTAAAAGAAGTATAATAAGATGAAAGCGTTTCATAATTGAATTTTTCTAATTGTTTATGATCTAAATGAAATAATGTAACCGTGATTTTTTCGTCAAAAGCAACCCTATTTTTCAATAAAGAAATTGTTTCATTGAGCAACTTGCTATCTACATTTTCAAATTTTATTCTATCTCCTTGTCTATAATAATTTCTGTCAATAACAGTATCCTTAACAACTTCATACCATAGTTTGTCCTTTTTGATAGCTATTGACTCTATTTGTTTTTTATCTAAATTAATAAATCGTTCAAAAACATCATATTGATACAAATGTCCCCAAGAAAAAAGAGGCAACGCAACATCTAGATGAATTGGATATTTTTCATCGACACTTAAATAAGCTTCAAGTTCTTTCACGTCTAAAATAGAATTTTTAGTTTTATCTTTAAAAGGCTGAATGAGATTATAACACATTAATGTAACCTTTTCAACTGGAGGAATTCCCATTTTTGTTCTATATTTATATGGATATAAACGTAGCGTGCAACTTATAGGTAACTTTACTTTTTCTCCAAATGATTTTAAAAAATAGAAATAATTATCTTTCGATTTTAGTGTCCAATCACAATCTATCTGAATCTCAGACAAATCGGGATAATTTTCAAAACGCTCTTTGAAATATTTCTTAACAAGATGATTCACATTGTTAACTAAAGTATCAATTTGAGCTCTAGAACTTTTAATAAAAACTTCATTCTTAATAAAAACGGTTGGAATAATTGTCAATTCATTTTGTATTGTGTCTTTATACCAAGAATATTGATTAAACTTTGTTTTAGAAAACGGAATTACACCAAGTGTTTCATCAAACTTAACTTCAAAAAATTTCAAATAGACTTTTTTAACACCTAAAGTATCTATTATTTCGGCTTCTTTATTGTTAAATGCTGTATCTTCACTTTTCCAATAATAAAATGATTTTTCAACCTTATCTACTTCTTTAGCACATGACATAACTAGCAAAAAAAGTAAACCAATGACAACTATTTTCTTCATTTATAATTTGAATATATAATGTAACGTAAATTTGTCATAAAATTATATATTTTAAAATCTTTTTGAATACTAAAACAAAAAAAGGATGTAAAAACATCCTTTTCTAATAAAATATATTTTATTAACTCTTGACCAACCCTCTTAAAAAGAACAGCTTGTTTGCCTGTATCTATAATTAGCCAAAGTGCTATATGTGTCTGAATAGTTATTATCATATTGTGTATAATTTGTAGCATAATCATAATAATACACACTCGAATTTTGATAGCTAGTTGTTGAAACTGTACCTCCATTATACTTCATCTTATTCAACCAAGTAGTAATGGTTACTGGTTGATTAAACAATGACGGATCTATTACATTCCAAACGCCATTAACAGAAATCAATGGTGCTACATGATATCTCCATGCAATGCCACATACTCCTGTAGAAGAAGTATTTACTCTTAAATTTCCATAGGCAAAAATCTTATAACAGTCTTTATTAGAGCTATTCATGTGTTTTCTCATCATGTGCGCTCTAGCATAGCACCCGTCATTTGCATATTGAAATGGAATACATAAATTTTGATTGTTAATGGCACAACTTTTATTCTTCATGTTGTTAAAAAAATTCACTGCCTCTGTAGTTGTGAAACTATAACTAGATGCTTTTTGAGTAGCAACTTTTTTATTTAAATCCTCAATGGTTTTAAAAGGCGTCTCTTCATATTTTACTTTTGAATTCCAATCTCTTTCTTCTCCTTTTGTAATTTGAATTACAGAAATAATTCTTGCTGGTTCTTTTTCATCAAAATAAATTTTAATTGGAGTTCCGTTTGCAAGACTTTCATTAATATCCTTAAGATATGGACTATCATTCTCAATATAGGAAGCACCCGCTTTTACTCCACAATAAAAATAAGTTTTGGAATCAGAAACTTCACAATCACTACATTTTTTCACTAAACCAATGGTGTAATCAGTAGAAGTTTGTGGATTTACTTCTTGAGAATTTGTTTCTTGTTCTCCATTACAAGACCCTAGCATAATTGCAAAACCTAATAGTAAGGTTAGCTTTAAAAGATTTTTTTTCATGTTATTTATTTGTTTATTGGGTCGCAATTTAGAAAACAAAACCTATATCTAAATGGCAGATTTTCTGTAGTTTAATTTAAAATCAACACCTTATAACAAATAGATTTAGTTTTGTTACATTTATAACTGCGTTAGAGAGAGAAAAAAAGTTATTTTGAGGCTATTAAAAAAAGTTAACTATGAAACCAATTAAGAGATTTGCTTTTTATATCCTTTTAGGCATAATTTATTATTATTATTCTTTCTTGTTCCTCACTTTCCAAGCTATTTTTATCGATTTTCATCTAACATTGATTATTAGTTTTGGAACTCTCAATCTATTAGTTGCTTTCATATTTTTAAAATGGAATGTACACATCAACTGTATTACAGCATATCTAATTGCTGCTATTAGTTCTGTTCTAGTTGAATTTGTAGTTCATTTATTAATTACCAAACTAAACCTATTTCCTAGTTCTGATCCTTATGGAATATTTACAGCAATGCTAACCAATGCAATAAGTTTACTATTTTTATGGGAAATTGCTTATCAACTAAAAATTAAATTCAAAAAACAAAAAACAAGTCCAAAAATGAATTAGAGAGACATTACAACACTATACCTAATCTTAAAATTGAAATGCTTACTTTTGCACTTTTATAATAAAAGTCAAAAAAAAATAATGCAAAAAGTACTCAATCTTTTCGATTTTAAACAAAAAGTAGATTACAAAACCGAAATATTAGCAGGTTTAACCGTGGCAATGACCATGATTCCTGAATCTTTATCCTTTGCCATTTTAGCTGGCTTTCCTCCTCTTGTTGGTTTATATGGAGCATTCATTATGGGAATAATAACAGCTATTTTTGGTGGAAGACCGGGTTTAATTTCTGGAGGTGCGGGTGCAACGGTAATTGTTTTAATTGCATTAATGAACTCTCACGGATTAGAATATGTATTTGGAGCTGTAGCTATGGCTGGTGTAATTCAAATTATAGTGGGCCTACTCAAATTGGGTAAATTTATTCGTTTAGTACCGCAACCTGTAATGTTTGGTTTTGTTAACGGTCTTGCTGTTATTATTTTTATGTCGCAATTAGAACAATTCAAAACTAAAATTAACGGACAAGCAGAATGGCTTACTGGTACTCCTTTTTTAATCATGGCTGGATTAGTGGCATTAACTATTGCTATTATTTTAATTTTACCAAAAATCACAAAAGCAATTCCTGCTTCTTTAGTCTCTATTATTATTGTTTTTGCAATTGTTCTCCTTTTTAATATAGAAACCAAGCAAGTGGTTGATATTGCAAAGGTTAGTGGCGATCTACCTCCTTTTCATATCCCTCAAATTCCTTTCACTTTTGAAACCTTAAAAATTATTTTACCGTATGGTCTAATAATGGCTGCTGTAGGTTTAACAGAAGGTTTATTAACTTTAAATTTAGTAGATGAAATTACTGGAACAAAAGGAAACAGTAATAGAGAATGTGTTGCACAAGGAACAGCAAATATTGCTAACGGATTTTTCTACGGAATGGGTGGTTGCCCAATGATTGCACAAACTTTAGTGAACCTATCATCTGGTTCTAGAGCTCGATTATCGGGTATTGTTGCAGCTTTAACTATTTTAGCTATCATCTTAGTTGGAGCACCCGTTATTGAATTATTACCAATGGCCGCACTCACTGGAGTTATGATTATGGTTGCTATTGGGACTTTTGAATGGGCTAGTTTTAAAGCATTTACCAAAATGCCAAAGCATGATATTTTTGTAATGCTAATTGTAACGTTGATTACGATATTCCTGCATAATTTAGCCTTGGCTGTTTTAATTGGTGTTATTATTTCTGCATTAGTGTTTGCATGGGAAAGTGCAAAACGTATTCGTGCTAGAAAATACATAGATGAAAATGGTGTGAAACATTATGAATTATTCGGACCATTATTCTTTGGTTCTACCACCGCTTTTGGAGAAAAATTCGATGTACAGAATGACCCCACTGAAGTCATAATCGATTTTGCGGAAAGTAGAATTACCGATATGAGTGCTATTGATGCGGTTAATAAAATCACCGAACGCTATGCAGCAGTCGGTAAAAAAGTACATTTAAAACATTTGAGTAATGATTGTGTAGAGCTATTAAAAAATGCCGAAGCAATTATCGATGTAAACATTATGGAAGACCCTACCTATAAAGTAATGCCTGGTAAGGTATAAGCTTTTTTTAAACTTTATAGAATCTTTTTCATCTTGTACGAAACAATTTCTACAATTCCTATATTGTTGAAGAATGTAACAAAACCGTTATTTTTCATACCAATAGATAAAACAACAAACATATGAATTGGATTCTTTCTGTTTTTATCCTAATCGTCTTGCTGTACATCATTAATCGTAGAAGGATTATTAAAAATAATCGCCAACGATTTAAATATATAAAAGACAGTTGGGGCAAACAAAAAGAAATAGAAAGCTTTAGTTTTTCTTTAATTAGTCGATATTTTAAAAACAATACACACAAAGAAAAAGCATTTCATCTCATTAGCGATAAAATTGAAAATGATTTAGATTTAAATACTGTTTTTACATTTATAGACCGAACCACGTCTAAAGTAGGGCAACAATATCTGTATTATAAACTAAGAACAATTCAAAGCTTACAAAAGTTGAAGGACTTTGATCGTTTGGTTAATTTATTCACCAATAACACAAACTTCAGAATACAGTGTCAGTTTCATCTACTAAAATTGAACAACTACAATGCCTACGATTTGGAATGTTTAATTAATGATGAGAAAATAGAGAAACCATCCTATTTAAAATATGTTTATCTCTTTGCCATATTGAATATTTCTTTAATCCTATTGGGTTTAATTTTTCCTCTATTATATCTTTTTATTATTCCTGTTTTTTGTGTTAACCTCTTTTTTCATTATCAAAACAAAAACAATATAAATTATCATTTAAACGGAATCGATCAACTTTCTATTGCTTTAAAAGTGAGTAAAGAATTATTCAAAAACGAATTAATTAGAACTCATTTTAAAGACACATTTACAGCAAAAATTGAAACTATAAAATTGAAAACTGAATTTATACGTTTTGAAAAAAATGTAGATAACGAGTTTGTTTTTATCCTATGGTTTCCTCTAGAACTCATAAAAATACTTTTTAATATAGAAACCATTATTTTTTATAAGTTTATTGATGCCATTCAACACGAAAAAGACAGTATTGATAAAATGTATCAATTCATTGGAGAAGTTGATTGTGCAATTTCTACAGTATCGCTAAAAACAGAAAATCAAACATTTTGCACACCCGAATTTACTACAGAAAAAGCAATTATCGTAGAAGCAATACGTCACCCATTAATTAAAAATTGCATAACAAACGACTTATCTTTAGTTGATAATAGTTTACTCATTTCGGGTTCAAACATGTCTGGAAAAACTACTTTTATTAGAACAATTGCAATAAATAGTATTCTAGCGCAAACCTTAAACATTTGTTTTGCACAACGTTTTAGCGCACCCTTTTTAAAACTTTTCTCTTCTTTAAGAGTATCCGATGATTTATCTGAAAACACTAGCTATTACTTACAAGAAGTACTAAATATAAAGGAATTTATAGACTTATCGAAAGAAGGCACTACTTCTCTATTCTTATTAGATGAAATTTTTAAAGGAACTAACACCACCGAAAGAATTGCAGGTGCAAAAGCGATATTAAAATACCTAAACAAAGGAAATAATATAGTAATCGCAGCAACACACGATTTAGAACTTAATGACTTATTAGCAAACCAAAACTTTAGCATTCATCACTTTAGTGAAACTATTGAACACAATACCTTATTTTTTGATCATAAACTTAAAAAAGGAAAACCAACTACAAGAAATGCAATTAAAATATTAGCGTTATATAATTATCCGAAAGAAATAATTGAAGAAGCCAATAAGACAGTTACTAATATGGAGAAATTAAATTAATCTACTGGTTGTCATTCGTATTTACAAACCTTTTATTCAGTAACAAACAGTTTTGAACTGCAATGCTAAATCAAAAAAAATTAACCCTAAAGAAAGACGATAATAATAAAATCTAAGATATTCAGTCTTGATTTCAAAGGCTATTTCTTTCAATTATAATAAGCTTATTTACAAGCTACTTTATATATTTAAAAATTTATTCATTTAAAAAAGTAATAGCTATTTAGCCTAAGAATTAGCTCTATTTTTAGTAATATTGCACAACAAATAAACAAACTTCAAACAAATGAAAGGAAATCAATTAACTATCACATTGGTTTTAGTTCTCTTATTATTAATTCAAAGCTTCAAAAACGCTGAAAACATTACAGATTATTACAAACCAGACCAACATCATTCAAAAATTATTTTAAGATCAACTGGAGTGGCAGCCAATGGCTTAGGAGACCGTACTGGTAGTCCTTTAAGTAGCGGAATTACTTGTTCTCAATGTCATAGTGGAGGAGCTTTTTCTCCAAGCATTACGCTATCCATAACCAACAATAATGGAGCAACTGTGACTAGTTATACACCCGGTGAAGAATACAATTTACTGTTTACAATAACTAATACCAATGGCAATCCTTTAGGATATGGAATGCAGGCAACTGCTTTGCAAAATGGAAATGCAGCTGCAGGAACATTTTCTACTCCTTCTCCAAATGCGCAAATAAGCACTTTTAATAGTAGAAGCTATTTTGAACATATTTCTATGAGTACAACTCCCACTTTTACTTCTAAATGGACAGCACCTGCAAACAACTCTGGACCAGTTACTTTCTATTTTACAGGAAATGCTGTAAACGATAACGGAAGTCCTAATGGAGATTCGCCAACAGCTGCTGCATCTTTGGTTTTAAATGAAACTTTGTCTATTACTGATTTCGATTTTAAAAATAACATTAAATTAGTACAGAACCCTATGAAAGAGGCTTTGAAAATTAATTTCACAGAAAGCTATCTAAATATAGAATTACAACTTTTTGATATTTTTGGAAAATTAGTTCTTACAAAGAAATATGAAAACACTAACACCATAAATGAAAATCTTTCTTTAAAAACAGGAATATATTTCATTAAACTACAAAATGAAAACAACCAAAAAGCTACGCTTAAATTAGTTAAAGAATAGCTTTACGTCTCAAATACTATTATTTTATTCAAAATAGAAACCTTCTTAAACGGAAGGTTTTTTTGTATCCAATGCAATGTCTCTTCTTGATAGATAAAAACATGTGTTAAATCATTCTTATAATACCAATTTTCAAAAGGAACTTGATTTTTAAAAAGTTTGGTTTTGCAATACAATTTCCCGTAGGGTAGTAACATTGAATGAAGCAATTCAAATTCTTTCAAAGGGCTATGAAAATGCTCCATTACTTCGCAACAAGAAATATAATTGTACTTTTGCATTAACCTTTCGGGTACATTCTCAAAAAAAACATCATAATTTTCAACTTGATAGCCTTTCTCTTGAAGCAATTTAGCGATTACTGGTCCTGTTCCCGAACCAAAGTCTAAACCTTTATCATTAGGAGAAAAATCTTTTAGAATTTCATTGACTATAGGAGCTACAAAATTTTGGTATCCCAAATCATTCACATCGTTATTATGCTGCTCATAATGCATTTTCTCTGTTAAAGCATTAAAAAAAGTATGCCTAGGCCTAAAAATACCTTGGCAAGTATTGCATTTATAAAATAAATGATTAGGCTTTTCACAAAAAAGCGTTGAATCGGAATGGCATAATAGACAAGCTTCAGTCCTCATATAATCTTATTTTTATTAAACATTAAATAAATCCTATAAGGTATTTCAATGAAAGAAAAGATTAGATTTAACATAAAAGGAATAGTTATTACAAATCCTAATATTGATTTATTACAATTTAGCAAACGCAATAATCTATACAAATTATGTGTAAAAAAGGCAATTGGATAATTGAAATAAGCAACTTGCGTTTTAAATTGAAGAAAATGAAACCAAAACAAAGCATTCAAAAAGACTAACAATGCTAAAGTAAATTTATTTCGAAATATGAAACATAGAAACATTAAATAAAGATAAACATTTCTCAAAGCAATCAAACAAAGAAATTGTCCATTATTATAACACAATCCAAAATTCACAAATAAAGATATAATTAATACAATAATTGTAAAATATGTTATTAAAACCGAAATGTGCTTCACAAAAAAAAATTAATTGGTTTAGACCTAATTTAAAGGGCAACATTATCTTCAATTCGAATATTTTTTTTTACGGAATGTAAACTGGAAATCCATAAAAAAATATCGAGAACACTTCTTTAAAAATTAAACACTTCCTCGATACACTTTGTACTCGAAGTGGTGGTAAACTGATGAATCATATTACTAAAAAACTTATCTCCTATTGTTCTCATTTCGAAAAGTGAATTTTGGATTTGTTTTCGCATCTTCTTCTTCCTTTTTTACAACTTGTCGCGCTACTTCAATTTTATATTTTTTTCCTTTAATTTTTTGATCCCTAATTTTATTTAATACTTCTTTCACTTTTGCAAAACGAACTGCAACAAAAGAAATAAAATCTTTCACCTCAATCAAACCAATATCATCTTTAGCCAATCCTCCTTTTTGGGTAAGAAAGCCAACAATATCTACTTTGTTCAACTTATTCTTTTTCCCACCACTAATATAAAGCGTTTGAAAAACAGGCGATTTAGGTAACGATTTTGCCATAGAAACATCAATTCTGCGTTTCCCATAATCAAAATAATCTGCTTTCTTCTCTGTTTCATGAATAATCACATAGGCAGTTCCTGTTGCCAACATTCTTGCAGTACGTCCATTTCTATGAATAAACTCCTCTTCCTTTGCTGGCAGATGGTAATGAATAACATGATTCATTTCTGGAATATCCAAACCACGCGCACCTAAATCTGTAGTAATTAAATAGGAAACGCTTCCATTTCTAAACTGAATTAGTGCACGCTCTCTTTCATCTTGATCCAAACCACCATGATAGAACGTAGAAAGTACTCCTTTTGCTAACAACATATCATAGATGCGTTCCACTGCTTCTCTATGATTACAAAAAACAATAGCCGATTCTGAATTTAAAGAACAAATTAATTGAAAAAGCGATTCTAATTTATCTTTCGACTTAGAAAAAACAATACGTGTTTCTAAATTGGTATTTTGTTTTTTTTCATTGATAAAATCAACAACAGTTGGGTCTATAACTTTGGTATATTTGGGTATTTCAACACCAGCAGTTGCCGAAACCAAAACACGTTTATTCAATTTTGTAAGTTTTCCAATAATATAGGACATTTCTTCATGAAAACCCAATTGCAATGATTTATCGAACTCGTCTAAAACTAATGTTTTCACATTTACAACATCAAAACTACCTCTATCCAAATGATCTGCAATTCTTCCTGGTGTTCCTATTAATAAAGCTGGTGGGTTGCTCAAATTATTAATTTCAACATCTATTGAATGCCCTCCATAACACATATTCACTTTATAATGCGTGCCCATTTTTTTCCAAACTTGCTCAATTTGCAACCCAAGTTCGCGAGAAGGTACTAAAATTACAGCTTGCACTCCTTTCACTTCTTCGTTTAATAATTGAAAAATGGGTAATAAAAAAGCTAATGTTTTCCCTGAACCTGTTGGAGAAAGTAATAAAACATTGTCGTCATTCAAAATAGCATTTTGAGCTACTTCTTGCATTTTGTTTAATCTTTGAATATCAAGATTCAAAAGCACATTATTGGAAAGTGGATTTCTATTCATTTGGCAAAGATAGGTTTTGATTTAGGAAATCCGAATTTTGACCTTCAATTAATTATATAAATTCATTTTTTAGTACATTTGAGAAAACTATTCTATCATGAAACTCTTCCTGTATTGCTTGTTATTTTCTTCTTTTCTCTTTTCGCAAAATAAAGAGTTAAAATTAATAGAATCTAAAGAAGAATGCCAAGAACCAATTGGATACACTGATGGAATTAACCAAAGAATTATTTCTTCAAAAACAGTAAATGACACATTATCTATGGAGATTCAATATATAGAAAATTGTGGCAATGGAGCTATTATTAATTATGCTATAAAAAAAGATACTATCTTATTCAACTTTAATCATGATTTCTCAAAAAATGAGTTTGCTAGTTGCAACTGTGTTTTTATTAATAAATTAAAAATTTTAGACCCTAAAATCACTAACCCAGTTGTCAAAATTAATTCTTGGTTAGGCAAACGCGAACTGAAATTATCCAACAACTATTATTTACCTGCAAAATATGTGATAAGAGAAAAAGATACTTTGGTAGTTTTTGACGATCAAGGTTATTATTATCAAAGATACTATTATGATTCCGGAAGTATTAAGATATTATGGATAAAAAAAAATGCATATTCAGAAAGAATTCTATACTATGAAAACGGAATGATAAAATCGATCCGCCAAAATATACCCGATTTTGACCATTACATTCTTCAAGAATTTGATATTACAGGAAGGCTTATTAAATTTGAAAATACTATTGATAAAAGTTCCATATATCCGACTCAAGAGCAACAAGAAAAAGGAGCTGTCTCAATTATTTCAAAAGATAAAAATTTAAAAGTAAAGTAAAATACCCTTAAATTATTACTTTAATAAATTGCAGAAAAAACGTAACTATACTAGCATAAAAGGCTGAAAAACCAGTTGACATTTTAAGTCATTTAAAAAAAAAAACTACATCATGAAACCAATTATAATCGTTCAATTAATCCGTTTATCATTTCCTATTATAATCATTAGCATTCTTTTTAAAATTATGCATTGGCCATATGGTGAAATAGTATTGACAACTGGATTAGGAATTATTGTACTTCTCTACCCTGTTCGTTTCTATCTAAAAAAAGAAAAAAGACTTATAGATTATGTAAAACTTCTCGTTGCTTTCTTTATGCCCTTAAACATCTATCTCAAACTATTACATCTACCATCGCACTATATCCTACCCATTATTAGTAGTACAAGTTTTTTGCTATACCTACTTCTTGAATTATATGATAACTATTTGAATAGAAAATCTTCAAAAGAATTAACTGTTTTCCCTTTTGGAATATTAAGTAGCATCATCGCAATACTATTACTTGGTGTTTTTTATAGAATATCTAGCATTGCAAATGCAACTCCAATTTTAATTACTGGTTTTGTTTTGTTGTTTTTATATTTCATTGTAGATACTTTTAAAATAAACAAATAAGACCATCCTAATCTTTTCTAATACACCCATTTTATTTTCAATAAAAATTAGAAGCAATTCATAAAAATAATTCAACATAAAAGCCAAAATATCGTTTTTTAGTGTAACTTTAATAAAACATTAACCATTTACCGAGTAACAAAATATTTTTTAAACTTTATCCCATTAAATAGTATGCGTTTACCAATTACACTAACTCTGTTGTTTTCTGTTTATTGTTTTTCCCAAAATTTAAAAACACCTTTTGAAAATGGTAATGGAAATCAATCAACAACCTATGAAGATTGTATTGCTTATTATGAAACTTTGGCTCAAAAATTCAATACAATTCAAATAGATGAAATGGGTTTAACCGATAGTGGTGAACCTTTGCGCATGGTTACTTTCTCTCAAAACACTAATTTTGATTATTATCAAAACAAAGCCATCATTTTAATTAATAACGGAATTCATCCGGGAGAACCCGACGGTATCGATGCAACCATGATGCTTTTTCGCGATTTGGCAACTGCTAAAATAAAAGTACCAAAAAACACTATTATTGTTACCATTCCTATTTATAATATTGGAGGAAGTCTTAATAGAAATTCCAATTCTAGAGCTAATCAAAATGGTCCAGAAGCCTATGGTTTTAGAGGAAATGCTCGCAATTATGATTTGAATCGCGATTTCATAAAATCGGATACTAAAAATTCGAAAAGTTTTCAAGAAATTTTTCACCTCATAAATCCAGATATGTTTATAGACAATCATGTTTCTAATGGTGCCGATTATCAATATACTTTTACTTGCATTGCAACAGACTATCAACGTTTGGGTGGAAAGTTGGGTGAGTTCTACAAAAATGAAATGCATCCAAGCATCATGAAAGATCTAAAAGCAAAGAAAATTGATAATGTTCCCTATGTAAATATTCATGGTGAAAAACCCGACAATGGTTTTGCACAGTTTATGGATTCTCCTAGATATGCAACAGGATATACTACTTTGTTCAACACACTAGGTTCTGTGCCCGAAACACACATGTTAAAGCCTTTTAAAGACAGGGTTCAAGTGACTTATGAATACATGATAAGCACAATTAATTATGTTGATGCTAATTTTCAAAAAATTAAAAAATTAAAAACCGACAATCTTAACAGCTATAAAGTGGGCATGAAATATCCTTTGCAATGGGAAATAGATTCGTCTAAAGTTTCTAAAATGGAGTTTAAAGGCTATAAAGGAGCCTACAAACCTAGTGATGTGTCTGGAAAAGAACGACTATATTATGACAAAAAACAACCCTTCACTAAAAACATTCCTTTCTATAATGACTACAAAGCCACAAAAGAAATAATCATTCCAAGCTATTATGTAGTCCCAAAATCGCAATGGCAAATCATCGATTTACTACGACTAAATGCTATTGAAATGAAAACAATCCATAAAGATTCTGTAATTAATGTAGAAAGCTACAAAATAGACGCCTATGAAACCACAAAATATCCTTATGAAGGACACTATGCACACTATAACACCAAAGTTTCAAAAACAACAGAAAGTATTACTTTTAGAAAAGGAGATTTTTTAATTAAAACACAGCAAAAAGGCATAAAATATTTACTTGAAACCCTAGAACCCGAAGCGGTTGACAGTTATTTTAATTGGAACTTTTTCGATGCCATTCTTCAACAAAAAGAATACTTCTCTGCCTATGTTTTTGAAGATTTAGCCAAAGAAATTTTAGACAAAAACCCAAAGTTAAAATCTGAATTAGAAACGAAAAAACAAACAGACAAAACCTTTGCCGAAAATGGAGCAGCACAATTAGACTGGGTCTATAAAAATTCTGTCTATTATGAAAAAGCACATTTACAATATCCTGTTTATAGGATTAAATAACTCACCTAAATTACTATTGTCAATATAAAGTAATATTCTAACAATAAAAAAGCGTTTGGAACTACATTTCTAAACGCTTTTTCTATTTAGCTGCTCTTTCAATTCTTTAATCTCTTCTTCTAATTTAGCAATATACTTTCTTTGACTTTCAAGTAAATGATCTGGTATAGAATATATATGATTCGTTCCTAAGTAAGTTCCTTTAGAATTGTCTCTAAAAACAAAAAAATTAGCATCTTCATTTTCATAAATTTCTTCAATTGCCACATCCAAAAAAGAAGCAATTTTCTCCCATTCATTAGTATGAATCTTTATTTGTCCTTTCTCTCTACGGTTATAGTTAGATACATCCATACACAGATACTCTGCCATTTGTTGTTGCGAAAAACCTTTTCTTTTTCTCGATTCTATTAATTTTGTTTTTTCCATATTCTAAAATCTAATATTGCGAAAATACGCAAAATAATCGCAATATGAATCTTCCCTTTTTTAAAAAATAGTAACGACATTCGTCATAGAAATAATAAGAAAGATATAAAAACTAGAAACAACCTTAAACTTTAACAATTTTTACATATTTTCTGTATTTAACAAAGTAAAGGTTTTACTTACATTTGTAATCTTACTTATCTAAATATAAAGTAAATACAATTTTAACAATAATGAAAAATACAATTATCATCATAGTACTAAGTTCATTATTTTTTTCATGTAAAAGTGTTTACACAAGAATAGGAGACAAAGAAGCGAATTACATTCCATATTATTTGAAAGTGTATGAAGCTGATAGTCTATATATAGTTAAAGATTATGAGAAGTCTTTTAAAATATTAGATAGTCTTTTTAAAAGATATGAACCCATAAACACTTATATCTATTATGAAGTTATTAACTATATGAAATTAAAAGTAATATTGAATAAGAGAATTTCAAGAAAAGAAACTGAAAATTGGATTCTCAATTACGGAGTTACACTTTCTAGATTAGAAAATGATTCTATTTTAAATTTATATTATTCTAAGAATGAAAAACTGAAAAAGGATTATCCAAAGTTAAGAGAAAAATTTATGAGTAGTCTTCAATTAGATTTAAGGGACGAAATAGTCAAAATGATTGAACTAGACCAGTTCTACAGAAAAAAAGATTACCAAGCAAATATCGATAAGCAAGAAGAAATAGATACAAAAAATGCAAAACGATACATAGAAATATTTAACCAATATGGTTATCCAAGTGCAAGGGTTATTGGAGATTTTTCTATTGATAAACGTATCATTAATGAAGATATAATATTGTTACATACAAATGATGAAGAACGAATTAATTATTTCTTACCCAAAATATTAGAATACATAAAAAAAGGGGAAGCTAAACCAGTTACTTATGCAAGAATGTATGATCAATATAATTTATATAATGGAGAAGAACAATATTATGGTTCTTATACTAATAAGGTTGATGTACCAATAACAGAGTTAAATAAAAGAAGAAAAAACATTGGTTTACCTAATTATGGTTATGAAAAATGGAGATTTAAAAAATTATTTCCTGAGGAAGAATATTAATTAAATATATTAATATGAAAAAATTAAAATCCCCTTTTAGTTGTAAAGATGAAGGTCTTAGCTTGACAGAAATAGAAAAATAAATGATGTATATAATAATTTTAAAATAAACGCAATATGAATCTTCCCTTTTTTAAAAAATAGCAACGACATTCGTCATAGAAATAATAAGAAAGATATAAAAACTAGAAACAACCCTAAACTTTAACAATTTTTACAGATTTTCTGTATTTAACAAAGAAAAGGTTTTACTTACATTCGTAATCTTACTTATCTAAATATGAAGGAAATACAATTTTAACAATAATGAAAAATACAATTATAATCGTAGTACTAAGTTTTTTATTTTTTTCATGCAAAAGTGCTTATACAAGAATAGGAGACAAAAAAGCGAATTACATTCCATATTATTTGAAAGTGTATGAAGCTGACAGTTTATTTTTAACTAATAATTACCAACGTTCTTATGAAATATTAGATAGTTTATTTAAAAAATACGAACCAATAAATATTGAAGGAAGTTATGAATATGGTAACTATTTAGCTTCAGCGCTAATGACAAACAATACAAAAAACCTGAAGTCTAAAATAGTATATTCTTACAACGAATTTGGAGACATTTTTATATTTCATAAAGAAGCACTTGATTTCAAAAAGCAACTTAAAGAAAAAAGTCAATTAACTGCTATCGAGATTGATTCTTTAAAAAAGAAATTTAAAAATAAGCTAAAAATATCTTTAAGGACAGAGATTGAAAACATGATAATTGAAGATCAACAAGCACGAATAGATAGAGATGACAATGCTATGAAAGAATTAAGTAAGAAACATAAAGCACAATTAGAAAAACTATTTTTAACACATGGATATCCAAATTTTAAAATGTTAGGCTCTGACAATTTATTTGATAATTCTGCTGAAATTGATGTATTGTTAGTACACCAAGACAGAAAATTTCATGAAAAACATTTACCTTTTTTACTTGAAAACTTAAAAAAAGGAAAAATGACACCCTCGTCTTATGCTTTTGTTTTTGATAGGTATTTTTGGAATAAATCAATTGAAACAGAAAATAAACCACAGCAATATTATGGCACATATATAAATATAACTACTGGAGAAACTGATTTAGAGTTAGCCAATACTTCTAAAATTGATTCAATAAGAAAATCAATTGGATTACCAAATTTATATTATCCTTATTGGAGGTACAAATACGAATATTAATTTTAAATTTTACATAAATGAAAACACTTAAATCATTAAATTCTTTTGAGAGAGAAGAATCTTCTTTAACAAGAAAACAAATGCAATCCGTTATGGGAGGTAGTGAACAAACACAAATGAGAGAGACTTGTGTTAATAATGTTGAAGACTCTGAAGTAAGAGGGCGAAAAGATGCAGGAGATTGTTGGACAGCATGGGGATCATGGGTCAGATCTTCCTGTACTGTTAAGCAATTAGTAGATAAAACTTGTTAAATCAATTACAAGATGCTTGATTAATTCAAGCATCTTTTTTTATAAAATATGATTTTAATATTATCAGAGCAAGGGGATATTTCCACCACACATGTAATAGAGTGGTTAGATTTTTTTAATAAAAAATGGATACGTATTAATTTACAAGATGAGATTTCTTTAAATTTTATTGGCAATGAAATAATTTTTACATTAGAGAATAATATTGTTTTTAAATTATCCGAAATAAAAAGTTATTGGTATAGAAGAGGATACTTTTCAATAAAAAACGACTATTTCTCTAAAATCGACGAATTTAATAGTTATTTAACTATAGAATTAAATAAAATAATGCAATTCATTCATTTTAAATTAAAAAGAATAAAAAACATTAACAGTATTGAATTTTCAGATGTAAATAAACTAATAGTTAACACAATTGCAAGAGATTTAAACATAAAAACACCTCAAGATTTTATTTTTTCAGAAAACACGAATTTAATTAATTTAGTTTCTAAATCTAAAAATATATTTATAACAAAACCAATAGGAGCCGGTTCAATAAATATTTTTGAAGATTTTTCAATTTACAACTTCTCTACTCTACTTGATTACAACAAAATCGAAAATATAAACTTTTTCCCCTCATTAGTTCAAAATTATATTCAAAAAAAATATGAATTAAGAATATTTTATTTACACGGAGCATTTTATTCAATGGCAATTTTTTCTCAATTAGATGATAAAACATCTATCGATTTTAGAAATTACAATAGAGAAAGACCAAATAGAACAGTACCTTACACCCTTCCTAACAAAATCTCAAAAAAATTAGATGCACTGATGAAACAAATTAATATTAATTGTGGTTCTATTGACATGATTGTCACCCCAAAAGATGAATTTGTTTTTTTAGAAGTAAACCCTGTAGGACAGTTCGGGATGACTTCATACCCTTGCAATTATAATTTAGAAAAAAAAATAGCTGAATATTTATAAAAAATGAAAAAAGATAAAATATTAATATATATCGAAGAAAACAAAGAAAAGCTTCCATTATCATTTAATGACATTGAAATCAAAGATTTTAACGATTATAAAGAAACATATAAAGCTGTATCTTCAGAAAAATATAAAGATGCAGATTATGGTATTTTAAGTTTTTATAAAAACATAACGCGCTTTTAATTGATGAAGAATAACGATTACTTTAAAATATTTGCTAATTGCTTGGTAGTAAATGGAATTTCAAGAAGTTTAATAATTGATATTCAAAGACAATATTATACTACAATACCAGATACAATGTCGGAGGTTATAAGCTTATTCAAAAATAAAAATTCTATTAAACAAGTTTATGAAATATACGGAAATGAAAATATTGCAATAATAAATTAATATATTGATTTTTTAATAGAGAAAGAATTTGGATTTATCTGTACTAATCAAGAATTTAGTTTATTTCCAGAATTAAACTTGAAATTTGATATAGCATCACATTTAACAAATATTATTATTGAGCTATCTGAAATTACAATATCAAAACTTAATGAAATAGTCATTAGTTTGGATAAGTTGTCCTGTAAATATGTTCAATTTGTTTGTTATAATGACTTAGAAATTGATAAATTTAAAAAAATACTTAAAATTATCTCTAAAAGTAATTTTAGATCCGTCGAATTAGTTTTAAAATTTTCTGATAATCTTTTTGGTTTTATCAAAGAAAACTATAAAAGTAACCCTCATATAGTTTCAATAATTTTTCACGGTTGTGCAGATAATGTCGAAATAAAAAAAGTAAATAATTTCTCATTTAGGGTTAAATACTTAAATTACACAATAAACAACTTTAGTCATTGTGGCAAAGTAGATAAAAACGATTTTTATGTTAATAAAGAAAAAGTATTAGAATCCCTCAACCACAACTCCTGCTTAAACCGTAAAATCTCCATAGATAAAGACGGAAACATTAAAAACTGCCCCTCTATGGTGCAAAGTTTTGGCAACATTAAAGACACCACATTAGAAGAAGCCTTGCAGCACAAGGATTTTAAAAAATACTGGAATATTACCAAAGACCAAATAGAGGTTTGCAAAGATTGTGAATTCCGTCATGTGTGCACCGATTGCCGTGCCTATATTGAAGACCCAGAAAACCAATATTCCAAACCTTTAAAATGTGGCTACAGTCCCTATACCAACGAATGGGAAGAATGGAGCACTAACCCTCTGAAACAAAAAGCAATCGAATATTATGGTATGCAGGAGTTGGTGAAGGTATAAGTGTTTGTTATTATTTTTTCATGAAACTCCTAATAAATGCTTCCAGCATAACAAGTTTGGGTGTTTTAATAATTAGTGAGTAATGAGGTAAATTATTAATTTATTGAGTAAATAGGTACGTAGATTTTGCAGATTCACGCAGATTTTCTAGATAAATTTGCTATTAGTTTTTTTTATAACTCTATATGCTTCAATAAATATATTTATGTTAGAAACCTCAAAATTGAAGCTCAGAACGTGGATTTTCAGTTTTAGAAGATGGAAATTGAAGTAAATAACCTAAAAATTGAAGCTCAGAACGTGGATTTTCAGTTTCAGAAGCTGGAAATTAAAGTAAATAACCTCAAAATTGAAGCTTAGAACGTGGATTTTCAGTTTCTGAAGCTGGAAATTGAAGTAAATAACCCCAAAATTGAAGCTTAGAACGTGGATTTTCAGTTTCAGAAGGTGGAAATTGAAGTAAATAACCTAAAAATTGAAGCTCAGAACGTGGATTTTCAGTTTAAGAAGGTGGAAATTGAAGTAAATAACCCCAAAATTGAAGCTCAGAACGTGGATTTTCAGTTTCTGAAGCTGGAAATTGAAGTAAATAACCTCAAAATTGAAGCTCAGAACGTGGATTTTCAGTTTCTGAAGTTCTCATTTGTTTTTTTGTTTGACAATGATTAATACCTAATGGTATTGTTTGTAGTATTACTAATGCGATGCTTTCAGCATGACAAGATTGGGTGTTTTAATGGTTAATAATTGATTATTATGGGTAAATAATCACGCTGATTTTGCAGATTCACGCTGATTTTTAGACACAAACTTGTTACCCCTAAAGGTCGCATAAGCCATTAACACACACTACAATTCCCCTCCTCTGGAGGGGTGTCCGAAGGACGGGGTGGTTATACCGTGAAGCTGCAAATGCGATGCTTTCAGCATGACAAGATTAGATATTTTAATGGTTAATGATTAATTGCTGTGGGTAAATAAGCACGCTGATTTTGCAGATTCACACAAATCACAGTACTATTTTATAGAAAATGAATCCAGAATAAAAAAAGCGATCCAAAAGCACAAATGGTATTACTTTTAGAATCGCTTTTCCTTAATTTTATACTTTAATTACATCGTCACGCAACGTGTTACTAAAGCTTATGCTTTGCAGCAACCGTCTAAATTTTCATAGGCTTCAGGATCGGCTTTAACATCGTCTGCATCATAACCCATTTTGCTAATGGCTTCTCTAATGGTTTGTACGTTGGTTTTTTTGCTGTTGTAATACACCGTAAAAGTCATGGCTTTTTCGTCAAGCTCATACATCTTAACGCCTTTAATATTCAGCATTTCAACTTTAAATTTCTCCCCACAAGTCTCACATTGTTGGCAATGATCGCAATGCAAAAACGTTTTAATGACCGCTTTTTGAGTTCCCTTTTGAGCAAAAGCCGCAGTTGAAAAACTAAACAGTACGACTAGAACAAAAAATATTTTTACTATTAATTTCTTCATGAATCATTATTTTATTAATGATTATGACCTTCATGACCTGCTTCTGAATGATCATGTCCTTCATTTGCTACTTTTGCTTCAACTAAATCCATTTCGCAAACACCACACTTCCCTTTTGCTTCATATTCTTTTCCTTTTTCACAATCCATTGGGCAAACATAATGTGCATGCGCATGATGCATGTCTTCTCCAGCTGCATGGTCATGACCTGCATGTTCTTCTGTAGTTTCAGTGCTTTCTACTTTTTTTTCTTCATTTTTACAAGACATTACCGATAAAGTTGCTAATGCAAACATCATCATTACAATTGTTTTTTTCATTTTTAAACTTGTTTTTATTATTAATATAGTGTTTTCTTTTTAGTATAAAATATAGCCTTAATTCAAGTACTCAAGTATGATTCCTTTGAGTAAAAATAGTTTTTTTTACATCTCCACGAAAGCTAAACGGAAGAAAAAGCTTTTTTTCACTTCTGTTTTGTATTCTAATATAAAAAAAATGATTTAAAATTTCATTTTTTGAATCCTAACAGCATTCAGGATTGCTAATAAAGCTACACCCACATCTGCAAAAACAGCTTCCCACATGGTTGCTAAACCTCCTGCTCCTAAAACCAAAACAATAGCTTTAACACTAAACGCTAAAATAATATTTTGCCATACAATTTTCTTGGTTTGTTTGCCAATAGCTATTGCCATTGGAATTTTGCTTGGCCTATCGTCTTGAATTACTATATCTGCGGTTTCAATGGTAGCATCGCTTCCTAATCCTCCCATAGCTATTCCTACGCTACTTAGTGCAACAACAGGAGCATCATTCACTCCATCACCAACAAAAGCAACAGTTTGCTTTGTCGCTAATACTTCTTTAACCTTGTTTACTTTGTCTTCTGGTAATAGGTTTCCAAAGGCATTCTTTATGTTTAGCTTTTGTGCTACAAATTGCACAACAGTATTTTTATCGCCACTTAACATGGTTGTTTGTATTCCTAAGTCTTTGAGTTTTTTTATGGCATCGGAAGCGTCTTCTTTTATACTATCGGCAATGGTTATATATCCAGCAAATAGACCGTCATAAGCAACTGCAATAGTGGTATATACAATGCTTTCTGGATCAATAGTATAAGAAATTGAGAATTTGTCCAATAATTTAAAATTGCCTACTAAAATTTCTTTGTTATTCGTCCTAGCTCTTAATCCATGCCCTGCAATCTCTTCAACTTCCTCGAAGACTATTGTTCTATCTACTTCTCCAACAAATTCACGAATAGCGGTTGCTACAGGGTGCGTGCTTTGGCTTTCTAATGCATTGACTACTTTTAAAATTTCATTTTTATTAAATTCTGACTTAAAAATTACATCTTGAACCTTAAAAACACCTTCCGTTAATGTTCCTGTCTTATCCATAACTACATTTTGAATGGTAGCCAAAATGTCTAAGAAGTTGCTTCCTTTTACTAGAATACCGTTTTTACTTGCTGCTCCAATGCCACCAAAATATCCTAACGGAATGCTAATAACCAAAGCACATGGGCAGGAAATAACTAAAAAAATTAAGGCCCTATATAACCATTGACTAAAAGAATACTCTGGAACAAACAAGACGGGTAAAAAACAAATTAAAACGGCTAAAAGAACCACAATAGGAGTATAAACTTTAGCAAATTTTCTTATAAATAATTCTGTTGGAGCTTTTCTTGAAGTAGCCTCTTCCACCATTTCTAATATTTTAGACAACTTACTATCTGAATAAACTGTTGTAACCTTTATTAGAGAAACTGTAGTGAGATTGATCATTCCTGCCAACACAACATCTTCTTTCTTTTTAGTGTCAGGCTTGCTCTCTCCTGTTAAAGCCGCTGTATTAAAGGAGCCAAAATCTGACAATAAAATTCCATCTAGTCCAACTTTTTCTCCTGGTTTTAGTTGAATTATTTGTCCAACTTGTACTGTTTCTGATTTTACTTTTGAAGCCTTATTGTTTTCATCGAGAAGAGTTACCTCATCTGGTCGTTGATCTAGTAAACTTTTTATGTTTTTTTTAGCTCTAGTAACCGCTAAAGTTTGGAATATTTCTCCAACCGAATAAAAAAGCATTACAGCCACTCCTTCAGGATATTCGCCTATTGCAAAAGCTCCAATTGTTGCTATTGACATTAAAAAAAATTCTGAAAATATAGTTCCTTTTTTAATGCTTAATAAGGCTTCTTTTAATACAGGAAATCCAACAGGTAAATAAGCAATACTATACCATAGTATTCTTGCCCAACCTGAAAACCAGGATTGAGAAAGATATATATCGAAATATATTCCTAATACCAATAATAGAAATGAAATTATTGCTGGCAAAAACATTTTTAAAATACTCTCATTTTGAGCTTCATGATCATGACCATTTTGGTCACTATGGCTATGAGTTTCTTTGGCCTCATGTGAGCAGCAATTCATGGAATCTAAATTGTTTGACATGATACTATTTTTATTTTAAAATAGCACTCGAAATAATTATAAATTCAAGTGCTTATAAAGTTAAACATTATTTTGTTCATGGGCTAAGCATTATATTGTTGAATCAAACATCATAACTAAATTAAAAACAAACAACAGAAAATATAAAATGCTTATATTGTTTGTTTCTTTGTAAAATTGTTAATCCTGAGTTAAACCAATTCAGTATTGAAAAAGATAACAATTTAACAAATAGTCTCTTCAAAATAATTAATGCGAATGACCTCCTCCGCCTTCATTTTTTATCAAATGACTTTGTATATAATAGGCTCCTTTTAGGGCTATTTTTGCTTCTTTTTCTATTTTTTGTAATAGATTAATTTGAACATAACCCAATTGGCTCGCTCCTGTTTTTACTTCAATTCGTTGAAAGTGAAATTCTTTTTCTTTTTCTCCTGTTGCGGGTTCAATGGTTTCCAATACAAATATAAATTCTCTTCCATCTGCTTTTATAACAGCATCAACAGGTAATGCATACACACTTTGAGCTCCAATATCGATTAATGCATTTACATACATTCCAGAAATTAATTTTTGATCTTTGTTGAGTATGTCTGCATGAACTGCAACTGCTTTAGTATCGTTTTCAAAGGCTTTTCCAACGCTAAAAACTTTTCCTGTCACTTCTGTATTATCTTGGTTGGTAAGCACAAAACGAACCGTTTGCCCTTCTTTTACTTTGTATAAATCTTTTTCATAGACCAACAAATCAACATGCAATTTTGAATTATCTACGATGGTTAATAGTGGTTTCCCTATTTCAACATTACTTCCTATTTTTATTTTTATTTCTGTTACATAACCCGAAATTGGAGCTATCACAGGAACTGTTGCAGAAGCTGTTCCGCTGCCATTAATATTAAAAACAGTTAATTGTTTTTCCAACGAACGAAATCTAGCTTTTTCTATCTCATAATCGGATTTTGTTTTTTGAAATGTTTTCTTAGCGTTAACTTCTTCTGCGTTTAATACCGTTTGCCTCTCAAACTCCAATTTCAAAAACTCTAAATTACTTTTAGATGTAAGATATGCCTCTTGTAATTTAGCAAATTCTGGACTTTCAATGGTTACTAACGTTTGTCCTTTTTTTACAAACTGACCTTCTTCAATGAAAATTGATTTTATTATTCCAGTAGTATGTACCGATACATCTGCTTGATTTTGTGGTGGCAATTTTGTGTAACCATTGGCACTAATTACCTCATTCAAGTTCTTTTTACTAAACGTACCTAATTCTATTGCTGCCGATTTGAATTGGGCTTCATTTAAGGCTACTTCTTTTATGCTTGAGGTTTCTACGGCTTCTACTGTTGTTGTTTCTTCATGGTTATGACCTTCGTGACCATCATGATTATGACCGTCATTGTCTGTATGTCTAAAAGAAAAATATAAAACTATTGCCAAAATTATCAAGGCAATTATCATAATAATTTTATAGGTCTTTTTCATCTTTATCTGTATTTAGTAATTGATTTTTAAAATTTTACCTTATTTATTGCTTCTTGGTAAAATGATTCCATCAACTGTTTTTTATTGATTGGTTAAATATTGTAAATTAATTATTGTTTGGTTATAATTTAGAATTGCTTCTCCATAGTTCATTTGAATTTTGAGTGCAGTTTCTAAGCTATTCACATATTCATGATACGAAATTGCCCCATTTAAATAGCCTTTAGATGCATTTTTAAGAATCTCGTTTGCATTTGGAACGGCAATTTGTATATAATAATCTACTAATGATTTGTATGTTTTTAATTGCTTGTTTTGTTGTAGAAACTGACTCTCAACTTGTGCTTGCAAATAGCTTAAGTTTTGTTTCTCTAATGCTATTCTTGTTTGAGCTGCTTTAGATTTAGCCATTGTACTTCCCATAAAAATGGGTAATGAAACACCTACTGAAAATCCTGTAAAGCTTAACGATGAGTCATAGGTTACCATTTGTCCGTTAACTTCTTGATTGCCATTCATCGATTGCATAAAATAGCCTGCTGAAAACTCAGGAAAAAGAGCTGCTTTTTCTAATTTATGATTGGCTTCTGCAATTTTAATTTGATTATTTGCCAATTGCACAGAAGTATTCTGGATTATTTGAGTACTATCTACTGTTGCAATTATAGGGCTAAAAGTTGTCTCTGAAACTTCAAAGTCGGAGTCTAAATTCAACAAGGTCTTTAGTTTTTCTTTTTCAATGAAAATTCTAGTCTCATTTTGTTTGATTTCTTGTTCTAATTCTTGTTGTTTTGCAATGGCAACATTCTTCTCTAGCACATTTGTTTCTCCTGTAGCATATCTTAAATTAGCTGCTTTAACAAATTTTTGCATCTCATTATTTTGCACTGCCAATAATCTATTTTGATTACTGTAGAACAACAATATATTCCACGACTGACGAATAGCAAAGGTGGTTTCTTGTTTAGAAATTCCAACCTTAGTTTCGCTTTCGTTATTAATTTCATTGAGTACTTTTTTCTTTGCACTAATTTGAAACGGATTAAAGCTTTGATTAATACTGAAATTCTTATCGTTCGAATAGGTATTAATTTGCCCAAACGTTCCAACAAACTCCGTTTTGGGTAATTCAAAAGCAGATTTTGTGAGTTGCTTATTCATTTTAGCCTCTAAAACCGAAGCTTGAACTCCTTTATTATTTTTTAACCCCAAAGCTATAGCTTGATTAATATCTAACTTTTGAACTTCCTGTCCATTGGTTGTTAAAGTGAATAATGAAACAACAATTAAGGTGACTATTTTAGGAATACTCTTTTTAGGTTTGTGAATTCCTTTTTCTAAAAAGAAATACAAAATTGGTAAAACAATTAATGTTAACAAAGTAGCCGATAAAAGTCCGCCAATTACAACCGTAGCCAAAGGTTTTTGAACCTCTGCTCCAGCGCTACTACTTATTGCCATTGGTAAGAATCCTAATGACGCAACAGCAGCTGTCATTATAACAGGACGTAAACGAACTTTTGTACCCTCTTTAATTCGATCATAGACATTATCCATTCCTTCTCCTTTTAATTGATTAAAATAACCTATCAATACAATTCCGTTCAATACAGCAACCCCGAAAAGTGCAATAAAACCAACACCCGCAGAAATACTAAATGGCATATTGCGCAACCAAAGTGCAAAAACACCTCCAATTGCAGAAAAAGGAATTGCCGTAAATATTAATAAGGACTGTTTCATGGATTTAAACGTAAAAAACAACAAAATAAATATTAATCCTAAAGCCACTGGTACTGCAATCATTAATCTATTACTTGCCTCGATTAAATTTTGAAATTGTCCTCCATAGGTTGTATAATATCCATCGGGTAATTTTAGACTTGAATCTAATTTCGTTTGAATTTTTTCAACTACCGACTGAACATCTGCATTACCACGAACATTGAAACCTACAACAATTCTTCTCTTTCCTTCTTCCCGAGAAATTTGCATTGGTCCGTCTTCATAATTAACATCTGCAACTTGCTCTAAAGGAATTTGACTTCCAGAAGGTAAGGTAACAAATAATGATTTTATATTTGAAATATCGTTTCTACTATCACTTTCTAGACGAACAACCATATCAAATCTTTTTTCTCCTTCATAAACCATGCCCGCTGTTTCACCTGCAAAACCCATTCTTACAACTCTATTCAGGTCACTCACTTTTAACCCATAAGCAGCCATCTTATCTTTATTATAGCGAATAACAATTTGAGGTAGGCCAGCCACACGTTCGGCTTTGGCATCGGAAACGCCTTCAATATTTTTTATCATTTGAACTACTTCTTCTCCTTTACTAACCAACAAATTAATGTCTTCTCCAAATATTTTAATAGCCACATCGCTACGCACACCAGTCATTAACTCATTAAAACGCATTTGAATTGGTTGCGAAAACTCTGTAAAAACACCTGGAATTTCTTCTAAAGCCGCTTCCATTTTTTCCATTAATTCTTCTCTTGAATCGGCTGAAGTCCATTCGCTTTTATCTTTCAAAATAATCATTACATCGGCTGCTTCCATTGGCATTGGATCGGTTGGTATTTCGGCAGAACCAATTTTAGAGACAATCATCTTAATTTCTGGGAATTTTGCCTTTAATATTTGTTCTGCTTTAGTAGTAGCTTCCACTTCTTGAGATAGTGAACTTCCCGAAGCTATAATTACATGGGTTGCAATATTTCCTTCGTCTAAAGTGGGAATAAATTCGCCTCCTAAACTATTAAAAACAAATAATGCAACAGCAAATAATGCAACAGCAATTATGAGAATAGTTTCTTTAACTCGAAGTGCTTTCTCTAAAACAGGTTCATATATAGCATGTATTTTTTCTATAATTACGTCACTAAAATTACGTTTGTGTCCTGTTTGTTTTTTCAATACTAAAGCAGACATCATTGGAACATAAGTTAATGATAATAAAAACGCTCCTAAAATGGCAAAAGAAACCGTTTGTGCCATTGGACCAAACATTTTTCCTTCAATACCCACTAAGGCTAAAATAGGCAAGTAAACAATTAAAATAATAATTTCCCCAAAAGCAGCACTACTTCTAATTTTCGAGGCAGCAGTATAGACTTCCTCATTCATTTCATCTGCGGTTAACGTCCCTTTTTTGCTTACTTGTAATCGATGCACAATTGCCTCCACAATAATAACAGCACCATCAACGATAAGTCCAAAATCTATTGCTCCCAAACTCATTAAATTGCCACTCACTCCAAATAATTTCATCATAGAAATGGCAAACAACAAAGCCAATGGAATTACAGAGGCAACTACCAAACCTGCACGCCAATTTCCTAATAAAAGAACAAGTATAAAAATAACAATTAAGGCACCTTCAATAAGGTTTTTCTCAACAGTACTAATAGCGTTATTAACCAAAACAGAACGATCCAAGAAAGGTTCAACCATTACCCCTTCTGGTAACGATTTCTTTATCTGTTCTATTTTTTCTTTAACACGATTTACTACTTCACCACTATTTTCTCCTTTAAGCATCATTACCATTCCAGAAACGTCTTCTCCTTTTCCATCTTTAGTAACCGCTCCATAACGAATTCCGCTTCCTTTTTGAACTTTGGCTACATCACGAATTAAAATAGGAACACCATTTTGATTTTTAACTACAATTTTTTCAATGTCATCGATAGACGAAACCATTCCAATTCCTCTAATAAAATAGGCATAGGGTTTTTTATCAATATAGGCTCCTCCAGTATTTTCATTATTCTTTTCTAAAGCATCAAATATCTCCGTAATTGTAGTATTCATGCTCTTCAACTTATTGGGTTGAACTGCAATTTCGTATTGTTTTAAAAAACCACCAAGTGTATTTACTTCTGCTACCCCTTTAGTGCCTGTAAGTTGTGGTTTAATAATCCAATCTTGAATAGTACGAAGTGCTGTGGCATCGTATTTTTTTTCATAGCCATTTTTAGCATAAACAACATACTGATAAATTTCTCCTAAACCAGTAGAAACGGGAGCCATCTCTGGTGATCCTAATGTTGCAGGAATTATTTTTTCTGCTTCTTTTAATCGTTCAGATATTTGAGCTCTTGCCCAATAAATATCTACTTTCTCTTCGAAAACAACCGTAATTACACTTAAACCAAATCGACTAATTGAGCGTAACTCAATAACGTTTGGAATTGGTTTTACTGCTTGTTCTATAGGGTAGGTAATTAATTGTTCTACTTCTTGTGTTGCCAAAGTTGGTGAAGTCGTTATAATTTGAACCTGATTATTCGTTATATCAGGTAGAGCATCAATAGGTAGATTATAGGCAGAATAAATTCCTACTGTTGCTAAAATAAATGTAAATAGTCCAATAATAAATTTATTATTAATACTAAAATGAATGATTTTATCTAACATTTTTATTGTATGAATGAATTAAAATTAAATCCGTTGTTTGCTTCATTAAAAACGTGAGTTCGAGTATTATTTATGCAGCAAAGCGGGACAAAACTTCTCGCTACGCTTCGCACTCGAAGTGACGTGTACTCCAAACCGCTATTATTTTTTTTAGTTGTTCTCAATATAATCTTCAATCGAAAATCAATCGAACTATTGAAGAAATTTAGTTAAAAACTAATTATAACTTACAGAATACATTAAGCAAAATTGAAATTATTATGGATAAGGGATATCCATAAACAACCGTCCGATATAACTCGGAAAATTCATTATACTATTTGAGGGGGTTGCCAAATACTATCAAAGAAAGTGCTTGATAGATTAGACTTGTAGAAAATTATTTTAGATTGAATTTTTTTAAAACGCAATGGAAATTCATAAACTAGAAAAGGTGAATAGGTTAAAACCTGTGCTCCACAACAATTACAATCACAAAAAGGAGGACAAGTATCTTCATCTCCATCTTCATGCGAATGACCTGTATGAATGTGTGTATCTGAAATAGTACTTTGTTTATAGACTTCATTATCATTAATAGTATTATACGCCATCCCATCTGTACAAGGAAGACAGGATAGTATCACTATGTATATTGACAATATGCTATTGAACCATTTCATTTTTTTATATTACATTTTTAGCGTTAACTAAGATAACACAGCATTACTTGTTGGTGCCTAATTCTCAATAATTTTATTTCAATTGTGTTCGGTGAATTCTTATATATTAGTAACAATCACAATACTAATAACCATTCCATCACAACAAATGTACATTTTTTAATTTATTTTCGTTACTTTTTAAGGGCTTACTGTCATAATCTTAATCATTTCTTAAGATTATTTGACTTAACTTTGAATGTACTCATTATTTTCTTCAAATAATAATTTTATGTTTTCATAAGAATTTTGTAAAAGTTCTGGAACCCGATTAGGGTTTACCCATTCAACTTTTTCAATTCCCTCATTTTCTTGTCCTTTAGGTATTCCTTCAAATGTAGATTCCATTTCAAACCAATAGGTTTGTTTCAACTTGTAACGCCCATTTCTTTTAAAAACATGATATGTTTTTTGCAATTTTTTGGTTATAGATAATCCAGAAACTCCTGTTTCCTCTTCTACTTCTCTCATGGCTGTTTCTTCAATCGACTCATTTTTTTCGGTTCCCCCTTTAGGTAAATCCCATTTCCCATTTCTGAAAATGAACAAAATTTCTCCTTTTTTATTATAAACTAAGCCTCCTCCAGCTTTTACTACAGGAATTTTAGCTTTTAGCGTTTTCATAATTAATTTCTCATCAGGATGATACAAAAATGTATTCTGAATTTTATTTTGAAACATTTTTATGATTAGCTTCTTTATATCTATACTTTCCAAAAGAAAAATTTGAAAATTTGTCTCCTTTTGAACTTCATTTGTCAAAAAAAGTGGTTTATCGTTCACAAAAACTTTATACATTTGCAATATGATTTTTAATAATAACACAGCCGAAAAAACAGCCGAATTGCTTTTACAAATAAACGCAATTAAATTAAATTCTAAAAATCCTTTTACATGGGCTTCTGGCTGGAAGTCTCCAATATATTGCGATAACAGAATAATTCTTTCATTTCCAGCAGTTAGGAATTTTATCCGAGAAGAATTTGCAAAAAATATTGAAAAAAAATTTGGAAAACCAGATGTCATTGCTGGTGTTGCCACTGGGGCAATTGGCATTGGCATACTTGTTGCAGAGTATATGGGTCTTCCTTTTGTTTATGTTCGCCCAGAGCCAAAAAAGCATGGCCGTCAGAATCAAATTGAAGGTTTTCTACAAAAAGGACAAAGTGTTGTCGTTGTAGAAGATTTAATTAGTACTGGTGGAAGTAGTCTTTTAGCAGTTGAAGCATTACGTAATGAGGGTGCAATAATTAAAGGAATGGCGGCAATATTTACCTATGGCTTTGATGTCTCTGTGAATCGCTTTAAAGAAGAAAATGTTGAACTTTTTACTTTGAGTGATTATGATTGCCTTTTAAAAGGAGCTGTTGAAAAAAGATATATAGATCAAGAAGAAATGAGTACTTTACAAGAATGGAGAAAAAGCCCATCTACTTGGAATGTAGAAGTTTAATACAAGAAAAAAATAAAAATGAATTTAGAAAGCCCAAAAGTTAGCCTAGATAAATCGTCTGAATATGTTTTTAACGCATTAACTGACGTTAAAAATTTTGAAAAATTGATGCCCGATAATATTGCAAAATTTGAAGTAATTGATGAAAATTGTTTTGAATTTGGTTTAAAAGGTATGCCAGAAATCAAATTAGTAAAAAAGGAAGCAACACCTAACTCCAAAATTATTTTAGGAGCAGCTTCAAGTAAATTACCTTTTACTTTAGTTGCTAATCTTACCGAAATTGAAGCCAACAAAACTGATGTGCAATTATCATTTGATGGTGATTTTAACCCAATGATGGCAATGATGATTAAAGGACCTATTGGAAAATTTATTGAAACTTTAGCAAACAATATGCACAAATTATAATATCAATAATTTTGATTCTAACCAAACTCCTATTCTTTAGGAGTTTTTTTATGTTTATATTTGAGAAAACAAATGGAATGTTTCAAAAATTAAGTATTTTATTTTTAATATTATCGCTGTTTGCAGAAATAATAGGTACAATTGGAGGCTTCGGTTCTTCTGTGTTTTTTGTTCCTATTGCAAGTTTCTTTTTTGATTTCCAATCTGTTCTAGGACTAACAGCAATTTTTCATCTATCTAGTAACATTAGTAAAATAGCACTTTTTAGAAAAGGTTTGAACAAAAAACTGCTTATAAACATTGGGATACCTTCGGTTATTTTTGTAATTATTGGTGGGATAATTTCCAATTATATTAAAACTAATTCATTTCAAGTTATTCTAGGTTCTTTTCTAATTGTTTTTAGCTTATTGTTTCTAATTAAAAAGAAATTAATAATTAAACCAAATCTAAAAGAATCATTAATTGGAGGTTCATTATCTGGATTTACTGCTGGTCTACTGGGTACTGGAGGAGCAATTAGAGGTATCACTATGGCTGCTTTTAATCTCGAAAAAAACGCATTTATTGCTACTTCTGCTGCAATAGATTTCGCAATAGATTTTACACGAACAGTTGTCTATTTTAAAAATGGCTACATTCATCAACATGATTTAATTTATATTCCGTTTCTCTTCCTTATTGGTTTAATTGGTACTTATATTGGCAAATATGTGCTACAATTTATTCCACAAGATAAATTCAAACAAACATCTTTACTTCTTATTTTATTGATTGGAATTACAACTATTATTCAATTTTTATTTAAATAAAATGGTCGCAATTTATCCCCTAAAAATGACTAATTTTATATAATCTCTTATGCTTCACATAAAAATGGCTAATTTATATTTTGTTTAACACATTAAACATATAAGTTAAACAATAATTTTGTAATTTTGAAATAAACATAAAAAAATGACAAAGAAAGTAGCAATAACAAAAGAGTTTTTAATGAATGAATATTCGAAATTCATTTTAGAAAACGCTAAGAAACCTCATACCATTTTTCACTTTTGTCAACATCTAAAAATAGAAGAAAAAGATTTTTATCAATTCTTTCCAAGTTTTGAAAAAATTGAAGAACAAGTTTTTGATATTTTTTTCGAAAACACTATAGAATTACTTCATAAAAGTGATGAATATTATAACTATGATGCGAAAACTAAACTATTAAGTTTCTATTTCACCATTTTTGAATTAATGACTGCTAATAGAAGTTTAGTGCTCTATTTACTAGAACCAGAAAAAGCAAAGCTTCAAAATTTTAAAAAGCTATCATCTTTCCGAATGCATTTTAAGAAATATATCGACAGTTTAGACATTAAGACTATTGAAATTCCTCAAGAGACAATTCAAAAAATTCAAGGTAAAAGCATTTCTGAAATTTCGTGGATTCAGTTTTTAATGACATTAAAATTCTGGATAGACGATACATCACCTTCTTTTGAAAAAACAGACATTTTTATTGAGAAATCTGTGCACGCTAGTTTTGATTTATTAGATCTTACTCCTTTAAAAAACATTATAGATTTTGGTAAATTTCTTTGGAAAGAAAAAGTAAAAATGTAATATGAAATCATTAGACAGCATTCCAACTTCAAAAATTCAACGCGCTTCCAAATTATTACAAACTGGAGCAAAAGTAGGCGTGAATTACTTAAAATATTATGGCGATAAAATCACAAAAAGTGAGGAAGAGGCAAAAGAAAACCTTAACCTTTCTAATGCAGAGGATATATATGATGGATTAAAACAAATGAAAGGAAGCGCTCTAAAAGTAGCACAAATGCTTAGTATGGAAAAGAGCATTTTACCTAGAGCCTATGTAGAAAAGTTCTCTCTATCACAATTCTCTGTGCCGCCATTATCGGCTCCATTAGTTCAAAAAACCTTTAAAAATTATTTTGGAAAAGCTCCGAATGAAATTTTCGATACTTTTAATCTGGAATCTATAAATGCAGCCAGTATTGGACAAGTACATCAAGCTGAAGTGAATGGCAAAAAATTAGCGGTAAAAATTCAGTATCCAGGCATTGCAGAAAGCATTTCTTCCGATTTGGCATTGGTAAAGCCTATAGCCATAAAAATGTTCAACATTAAAGGAAAGGATTCTGATAAATATTTCAAAGAAGTAGAAAATAAATTAATTGAAGAAACTGATTATTTGAATGAACTAAAACAAAGTAAAGAAATTGCTGAAGCATGCAAGCATTTACCCAATATACAATTTCCAAAGTATTACAAAGAATACTCTTCTAACAGGATTCTTACTATGGATTGGATGACAGGCAAACATTTATCTGAGTTTACAGAAGCAAATACTGATGTAAAAAAATCCAATAAAATTGGACAAGCGCTTTGGGATTTTTATATGTATCAGATTCATGTTATTAAAAAAGTGCATGCAGATCCTCATCCAGGAAATTTCTTAGTAAATAATGAAGAACAATTAATTGTATTAGACTTTGGTTGCATGAAAGAAGTTCCGAATGACTTTTACACTCCATATTTTGAATTGGCAAAAAAAGAAAACATAGATAATGCCACTTTTTTTGAATCAAAACTCTACGAACTTGAAATTATAAAAGAAAGTGATACTCTAGATGAAAAGAAATTTTTCACAGCTTTATTTCATGAAATGTTAAGTTTATTTACACAACCATTCCATTCTGAAACCTTTGATTTTTCAGATGCTGATTTTTTTGGAAAGATAGCCGAATTAGGGGAACGCTATTCAAAAAGTTCAGAATTAAGAAATATGAATGGTAACCGAGGTTCTAAACATTTTATCTATATCAATAGAACTTTTTTTGGTTTATATAATTTAATGCACGATATAAAAGCTACAAACGTTAAAATAAATAATTATTTACATTTATAATTACATTTTAAAGTTAACAAAGGCAAATTATGAAAACAACTAACTTAGAAATAGAAAAAATTGACAGAATCATTGAAATGGCATGGGAAGACCGAACTCCATTTGAAGCGATACAATTTCAATTTGGGTTAACTGAAATGGAAACAAAATCTTTAATGCGCAAAGAATTAAAGCGTTCCAGCTATGAATTATGGCGAAAAAGAGTCACAAACAGAAAAACAAAGCATGAAAAACTACGTGTTTTTTCTGAAGGAAGATTTAAATGTAAACTACAACGACAAATTACTAATAATAAGATATCAAAAAGATAAGATTAAAAAAGCCTTGCGAATGCAAGGCTTTTTTAGTATATCTATTTATTACTTCATTATTTAGATAATGCAGCTTTAACTTGATCTGCTGCTTCTTGAAACTGAACTGCAGATAAAATTGGCATTCCAGAATTATCAATTAATTCTTTAGCAATTTCTGCGTTTGTTCCTTGTAATCTAACAATAATTGGCACTTTAATTGCGTCACCCATATTTTTATAAGCATCAACAACACCCTGAGCAACTCTATCACAACGAACAATTCCTCCGAAAATGTTAATCAAAATTGCTTTTACGTTAGAATCTTTTAAGATAATACGGAAAGCTGTTTCAACACGTTTAGCATCTGCTGTTCCACCTACATCTAAAAAGTTAGCTGGCTCAAAACCTGCATATTTAATCAAATCCATAGTTGCCATTGCAAGACCTGCACCGTTAACCATACATCCAACTGTTCCATCTAAATCAACGTAGTTTAATCCTACTTCTTTAGCTTCAACTTCGATTGGATTTTCTTCACGAACATCACGTAATTCAGCTAAATCTTTATGACGGAATAAAGCATTATCATCTAAATCAACTTTAGCATCTACAGCAATAATTTTATCATCAGATGTTTTTAATACTGGGTTAATTTCAAACATTGAAGCGTCTGAGCCAACATATGCTTTGTATAATGCATCAACAAATTTTACCATTTCTTTAAATGCATTTCCAGAAAGACCTAAATTGAAAGCAATTCTTCTTGCTTGAAAACCTTGAAGTCCAACAGCAGGGTCAATTTCTTCAGTAAAAATTAAATGAGGAGTGTGTTCTGCAACTTCTTCAATATCCATTCCACCTTCTGTAGAATACATAATCATATTTCTTGCTTTCCCTCTATTCAATAAAACAGACATATAAAATTCTGAAGTTTCACTTTCACCTGGATAATATACATCCTCTGCAACTAATACTTTATGAACTCTTTTTCCTGTTGGAGGAGTTTGAGGTGTAATCAAATCCATACCAATAATTTGACCTGCAATTTCTGCAACTTGATCTAAATTTTTAGCTAATTTAACTCCACCACCTTTTCCACGACCACCAGCGTGAATTTGTGCTTTAATTACATGCCATCCTGTTCCAGTCTCAGCAGTTAATTGTTTTGCAGCAGCTACAGCTTCCTCAGCGCTATTAGCAACGTGTCCACGTTGAATTCTAACTCCGTAACTTGCTAATATTTCTTTACCTTGATATTCGTGTAAATTCATAATATAATAGGTTTTTTTCTTTTTAAAAAGTGCCACAAAAATAAGAAACTAATTTTTAATTGACTAACATTTTTTATTATTATTTGACATTTTAAGGAATCTAATTTGAGCTCTTTAACAAAAGTAATAAATTTGATTTTGTTACAAATACAACAAAATGTTATTTTTTGTTTTATTCCATTTTATATTTGATTTAATATTATAAAATAATTGTAATTTGCACCAAAATTAATAACAATGAAAAATCAGGATTTATTACAATTAGTAGAAGAATATGGTTCTCCATTATATGTTTATGATGCAGAAAAAATTGAATCGCAATACAAAAGACTTACTAATGCATTTTCAAAAGTAGAACAGTTTAAAATTCATTATGCTGTTAAAGCACTGTCTAACCTTTCCATACTAAAAGTAATAAAAAATTTAGGTTCTGGTTTGGATACTGTTTCTTTGGAAGAAGTCCAACTTGGCTTACATGCTGGTTTTGAACCTAGCGAAATTATGTACACACCCAATGGTGTTTCTCTTGAAGAAATAGAAATTGTTGCGCAGATGGGCGTACAAATTAATATTGACAATCTTTCAGTTTTAGAACAATTTGGAACAAAACATCCTAAAGTTCCTGTTTGCGTTAGAATTAATCCTCATGTCATGGCTGGTGGTAATGCAAATATATCTGTTGGTCATATTGATAGTAAATTTGGAATCTCAATACATCAATTACCTCATTTATTGAGAATTATTGAGAATACAAAAATGAACATCAACGGAATACACATGCATACTGGTTCTGATATTTTGGATGTGGATGTTTTCCTATATGCTGCTGAAATTCTATTCGAAACAGCTAAAAACTTCAAAGATTTACAATTCATAGATTTTGGTAGTGGCTTTAAAGTACCTTACAAAAAAGGTGATATTGAAACTAATGTTGAAGAGTTTGGAAAAAAATTAACAAAACGTTTTTTGGCTTTTGAAAAAGAATATGGAAGACCATTAACCCTTTGTTTTGAACCTGGGAAGTTTCTTGTTAGTGAAGCAGGATTCTTTTTAGCCAGAGTGAATGTTGTGAAACAAACTACTTCAACTGTTTTTGCGGGCATAGATAGTGGTTTCAACCATTTAATTAGACCCATGCTTTATGGTTCGCAACACCATATTGAGAACATTTCAAACCCTAAAGGAAAGGAACGCTATTATTCTGTAGTTGGCTACATTTGTGAAACAGATACTTTTGCTAACAATAGAAGAATTTCAGAAATTCATGAAGGTGATATTTTAAGTTTCCATAATGCTGGAGCATACTGCTTTTCTATGGCATCAAATTATAATTCTAGAGTGAAACCAGCAGAAGTGTTGTGGTTAAACGGGAAAGGGCATTTAATTAGACAACGAGAAACATTTGAAGATATATTAAGAAATCAAATAGAAATCGAAGTTTTAAAAGAAAAAGCTACAGTATAAACACACAAAAAAAGCTTCTCTAATGAGAAGCTTTTTTTAATGAATCTATTTTATATCTTAAAAAATCCATTTCTTTAATTTGATAGATTTTATTATTACTTTTTTTAATCCCTTCCAGTTTCTTTCTAAAATAAAACAAAGCACTATCTTTTTCCTTCATTAAAATAAAACAATCTGCTAAATTATATAGATTATCATCAATAGAAGATATTTTAAAATAATGTACGGCAGAATCATATTGTTTCAATTTTTTAAAACATAATGCTATATTGCGATTATCATTCCTTTTTGTTCCAACAAATTCTGAATAAGGGTTTTCTATTTCCTTATAAAGTTGTAATGCTTCTTCAAACTTATCCTGTTTGAATACTGCTAAAGCTTTATATTCGATAAAAAAAGTTTCATTTTTATACTTTTTGCTTAGTTTATCTGCAAACAATTCAGCTTGCAATGGATTCACTTCAATTAAACTGTCTAATTGCCAAGAATATCTATCCATTCTTTGCTTGTGCAAATACATTGTGTCACTCTTAACAGGTTCCCTAGAAAAACTAAAGTTACTTCTCTTAAAAGTATCTGAAAAAGCTCCAAGACCAAAAAAAAACATGATTGCAATGTTTACACTTGTAAAAACCAAGAGAACTATTGCAAAAATTCTAATTACTTTCAATTTCATCTATACCACAAAATAATAAAATACATAAAACATGAAAAAAAACAAAGCTACATAAAGTATTCTCTTCCCATGCTTTCTATCTTCCAAACTATTTGCAAAAACACGTTCTCCGTTTGGAAGTGTTTTTTTCTGTGTCAATAATAAATAACCTATTACAAAACCAAGGAAACCGCCAAGAATAGCAAAAACATATCCTAAATCAATCCATTTAGAAGAGCTTCTATCGGGTTGTCTCAATTCTTCAATCCTCTTGTTATGCATATCTAATATTTCATCTTTGGTCATTTCAGCACCTCTTGATTTCAAAAGATTGACAGCCAAAGCATAATCTAAATCATTCCACTCATCTTTCTTTTTAATAATTTCTTTTAATTCTTCATTCGAAAATGAAAATAAATAATAATCTTGAGGCAATGTTTTTAGATAATTTTCAGTATCTAACAAAATGACTTCATCTGCTTTAATAAAATCTTCTTGCGCAATTTTCACCTCAAAATCATTCAACAAAACACTACTAAAACTAGAATCTAATGTAGATTTATTTTCAATATATTCATTAGCAATATCATTCTTCTTCAAAAGGTTTACAACATATATTGCAGACTCCTTATTAGCATATTTTCTATAGGTAACAAACTCCATTTTATTCTAAAATTTCCTCTAAAACTTCTGCTTCTGTTCCGTTTGGTAGTGTTATTTTTAGTTTTAATGCTAAGGTTGGTGCAATTTGGGTAATTGCTTTTTTATTGTAGGATTTACCTTGATTTATTTTCCAGCCATAAAAAATTAAAGGCACATGGGTATCATATGTATAGGGCGATCCATGCGTGGTTCCTGTACTACCATATTCTAAATATCCTAGCTTTTCTAAAACTACCAATTCTCCATTTTGAATTGGATCATAACCATTTGCAATAAACTTCAAATACATGTCGCCTTCTGAACCAGCAAGAATTTCATTGTCAGTATAGACTCTTCTAACAAACTTTTGAGTATAGAAAAACTCTTTAAAAGATTGCTTAACTTCTTCAATATCTAAGTTACTTGCAGCAATTATTTCTTTATTAAAAAACACATTCGAATTTGAATATTCTAACACCAAATTTTCACCGTATTTTTCTTTTGAAAATGTTTCTAAATCGTTTATTACTTTTTTCGAACTAATATTATCTACATTATATTTATTATCTTTCAAATAGGTAACATTTTCTGCACCAGCATGATCTGCGGTTAAAAAAATCAAATAATTATTCTTACCTACCGTTTTATCTAAATATGTTAAAAACTCGGCAATAGTTTGATCTAAACGCAAATAAGCATCTTGTAATTCTATAGATCTAGGCCCCAATAAATGTCCGATATAATCAGTCGAAGAAAAACTAACTGTTAAGAAGTCTGTAATTTCATCTTTTCCTAAAGCTTCTTTTTCGATTGCTCTTTTCGCAAAATCAACAATCAAATTATTCCCAAATGGAGTTGAACGTAAAACACCTGCATCATTGCTTTCATACATTTCTTTCATATTATATGGAAAAAAAGGTGTTTTCTTAAACATTTTACCTTCATACGGATTATTATCATTCAAACTTTCATTATACACTTCTTTCGGCTTGAATAAATCCCATTGTATATTTAGGTATTTCTCATAATGTTTTTCATTATTGAAAGTAGTTACCCAATCTGGCAAAGCTTCTCCATAATATGTACTTGAAACAAAAGAACCTGTTTTACTATACCAAAACGCCCAATTTGCAAAATGTCCAGCCGGTAAAATTGCACCTCTATCTTTTAGACTGATACCGATAACTTTTCCTTTAAAATTAGTTGCTAATTTTAATTCATCTGTAATTGTGGTACTTAATAAATTTTTTGGTGACATTTTCCCTTCATAATCAGTTCCATTTCCTAAAGTACTTACAGAAGCATCATCTGTACAATACATTTCTTTTCCTATGGATTTATTAAACCAATTATTACCTACTATTCCATTTACATTTGGAGTAGTTCCTGTATAAACAGCAGCATGTCCAGGACCTGTATAGGTTGGCATATAATTATAATGCATGTTATGAAATGTAAATCCTTTATCCATTAAACGTTTGAAACCATTTTCTGAATAATCATCTGAAAAACGGTATAAATATTCCATTTTCATCTGATCTACTACAATTCCTACTACTAATTTGGGTTTGTCTTGCGCTTGTATTTGTATTATGCTTAATACTGCAAAAAATACTAAAAATTTTTTCATGGGTGAATAGCTACTGTTAAAAAATTTATACATAGAAAAATATGTTCATTTTTCATGTTTACTTTGTTACTTCGATAATATCATAACAAAAAACAAAATCTTCATTATATACATAGAGTTGTGTTTTATTTCCTAAATCTGTTCGAACAATAAACGAAATTTTCACAGGAATACCTTCTATATTTCTACACAAATAGGAATTGATTTCATCTACTTCTGAAACTTCTTTAGGTAAATACTCTATAATTCTATAATGCTGAATTTCTGAAGAATAGATTATAATCTTATCATGATCATAATCTAATTTTGCAATAACGGTTGTTGGCTTTGGAGTTGACCATTTTCCCCATTCTCCATTCCTGTTTTTCTGCAACACAGATAATGCAGTAGACTGAAAACTAAACTGTTGTGCAGCTGCAAAACTAGCAATTAACGAAAATATAAAAACTAGATATTTGATTTTTTTCATTACTTCTATTTAAAAGTCAAATTTATTTATTTCTTCTTTGGCAACTTGAAATTCATTAATAACATTATGAACAATCGTTTCAACAGGAAGTATTTCATGAATTAACCCAGCAATTTGACCAATTTCTAATTCTCCATCTTCCAAATCTCCTTCAAACATACCTCTTTTAGCCCTTGCTCTTCCGAGCAAAGTTTTCAAATCTTCAGGAGTTGGACATTTTGAATATAACTCCTGCAATTCATTAAAAAATTTATTTTTAATCAATCGAACAGGTGCCAATTCTTTTAAAGTTAACACCGTATCTCCTTCTTTGGTTTCTACAATTGTTTTCTTAAAATCATCATGAGAACTTGATTCTGTTGATGCTGCAAACCTACTTCCCATTTGCACTCCATCTGCACCAAGCGTCATTGCAGCAAGCATTCCTCTACCTGTAGCTATACCACCTGCGGCAATTAATGGAATGGTTATATTTTCTTTAACCATTGGGATTAATGTTAAGGTAGTCGTTTCTTCCCTTCCATTGTGTCCCCCTGCTTCAAATCCTTCTGCTACAACCGCATCTACTCCAGCTTCTTGTGCTTTTAATGCAAATTTAGAGCTACTAACAACATGCACAACGGTTATGTCATTTTCCTTTAAAAAAGAAGTCCAAGTTTTCGGGTTTCCAGCAGAAGTGAAAACAATTTTTACTCCTTCTTCAACAATAATATTCATTATCTCTTCAATGTTAGGATACAACATTGGGACATTAATTCCGAAAGGTTTATTTGTTGCTTTTTTACATTTTTGGATATGTTCTCTTAATACTTCAGGATACATTGACCCTGCTCCTATTAATCCAAGTCCACCAGCATTACTTACTGCACTTGCTAGTTTATAACCACTGTTCCAAATCATACCGCCTTGAATGATAGGATATTTAATATTAAAAAGTTGTGTTATTCTATTCATTTACTGTTTGATTAATTTCCCTTGCAAGGTACTATTATTCGAAGAAAAATCATAAAGATAGATACCGGAAGATAAATTATCCATTTGAATTTTCTGAGTAAACTCATTAACATTTATTTCTAAAACTTTCATTCCCAAATTATTATATAATCTAAATTTTCCTTCTAAACTATTATAATTTTCTATTGTTAAAAAGGTATTGAAGGGATTTGGAAATATTTTTACAGCTACTTTATCAAAGCTAGTCGTAGAAAGCGCATTATTTAGTGCTAATTGAAAATCTGGAACACCATAGCCTTTGAAGTTGTCTGGTGCTGTAAACTGATCAGCAGATTCTCTTACAAATTGAATCACTTCTGCTGCTGTTAAATTGGGCACTGCAGACCAAAAAGTAGCTACCATTCCAGCTAAAATTGGACTAGAAAATGACGTTCCATTTGAAGTTGTTATATTTCCTGTCGTACTACTCACTGTTGCTGCTTGTCCTCTTGCACAAACATCGGGTTTAACTCTCCCATCAAATGAAGGACCAATAGAACTAAATGAGGCATAGGCTTCTGTACTTGTTACAGCCCCAACTGTCAATATATTGTCTGCATCTGCTGGAATACTAATATGCTTTTCTACATCATCCCCATCATTGCCTGCGCTAATAACACAAACAATCCCTTTGGAAAGAGCTAATGAAGCCGCTCTAGAAGCAAAACCCACTTGCCCATTTCTTTGTGAGTAACTGTAGCTATAATTAGGATTGTCATAATTGGCATAACCTAAAGAAGAATTTACGACATCTACTCCTAAACTATCTGCCATTTCAAGAGCTTCTACCCAATACGATTCTTCCACAGGGTTTTCACCAGCTACATCTTCTGTAATGAATAAATAGTATTGTGCGTCGGGTGCAGTTCCTACTAATTGACCATCTGCATACCCTCCCATTGTAGAAAGAACATTGGTTCCATGTGAGTTTCTAGTATAAATATCTGTATTCCTATCTGGAAAATTATATCCTCCTAGTATTAAATTATTATTGAACAGTCTTTGAAAAGGAGCGGCTGTGTTTACTCCAGGAAAACCAGCATCAAATACTGCTATTATTTTTCCTTGTCCTGTATAATTTTGTTGGTGCAACAAATGTCCGTTTAACATTTGAATTTGATTACTCGAATTACCGTAGTTGTAATTTGCTAAAACATCATTTTCTTCTTGTGTTTTATTCTCTACAATATAGGTACCCATTTTATTCAATGAGCGATTTGCAAATTCAACATGATCTACGAAGGCTAATGCTGTTAATGCTTGAATATTGGCTTGAGTCCCTCTAATATGCAAAGCGTTTAACCATTTTGATTTAGCCATCACAGTAATCCCCGTTGCATTTTCAACTTGGTTGATATAGCTATTTGCTATTGGAATATCTAAATTATCTAGAGGAATATTTTGAGCAGTCCTTCTATCTAATGCCCTCTGAGTCAGCATTTCTAATGGATTGCTCATATAATAGTTGACATCAGGCTTATCTATAAAATAGACCCAAGCCTCCTCTTGTGCAGTTATAAAAACTGAAAAAAATAAAATTATTAATGATAGTCGTGTTTTCATAATTTAATTTAATGATTTACATTCAAATATATGAAAATCTGACAATTACATAACTATATAACTGTAAAATATAAAAAAACACCATAGGCAGTTAGCAGCAACAATCCTGCTTTAAAGCTAAGGCTTCCTCGCTTTGGAAGAAGCACTAAAGGCAGTAAAATAAACGCGAAAGCAAGCATCCAATATATGTCTTGACTAATAATTCTAACATCTACTTTTTCTATAGGCTTAATTATTGCAGTAACTCCTAAAACACTCAGAATATTAAATATATTTGAGCCAATAATATTTCCTACAGAGATATCATTTTCTTTTTTAATTGCCGCTATTATTGATGAAGCTAATTCGGGGATGCTTGTTCCAATTGAAACAAATGTAACCGCTATAACACGCTTACTAACCCCCATATCCTCTGCCAAATTCACTGCTCCTTCAACCAAAAGCTCAGAACCTCCCCACAAGGCAAATCCTCCTAAAATTAAAAAAGCAACAATGTTTAAATAGGGCATATTAGTCTCTGTTGGTACTTCTAAATCTATGCTAACTTTTTTATTATTTCGTATTAAAATGATTAAAAAAACAAATAAAACCGAAATAAAAATAATTCCATCCAAACGGGTTAGTCCACCATCAATAGACAAAAACACGAATAGCAATGTAGAGGCAATCATTTTCGTAGGCCAATCGGTTACATAAAAACTATTATCTACTTGAATTGTATTTATTAGCAAAATAACCCCTAATACCAAACCTATATTACCCACATTAGATCCGATTACATTTCCGAGAGCAATATCTGGGAAACCGTCTAAAGCAGCTTGAATACTAACAATCATTTCAGGAGCAGATGTTGCAAATGAAACTACTGTTAAACCCACAATAATTTTAGAAATATTCAATCGAAGTGAAAGCCCTACAGATGATTTTAAAAGCCAATTTCCACCCACAACTAAAAGAATTAGTCCACTAATAATATATATTATATTCATATAAATAATTTATGCGATTACCCCACTTCCTAGTACTTCATCATCTTTATGCCAAGCTACAAACTGACCTTCTGTGATTGCTGATTGTGGTTCATTAAAAACAACATACATTCCTGCTTCAAATTGATGCAATGTTGCTTCTTGAAGTTCTTGACGATAACGAATTCTTGCCATGACATCCATTGTTTGATTAGGTTGCAATGCCAAATCTTCACGAATCCAATGCACTTCGTCGTTTTTTATAAATAATGCTCTTTTTAATAATCCTGGATGAGTATTACCTTGCCCTGTATATATTATATTTTTTTCAACATCAGTTTCAATGACAAACAATGCTTCCTTAGTTCCTCCAACATTTAAACCTTTTCTTTGTCCTTTAGTGAAATAGTGCGCACCTTGGTGCTTTCCAACAACTTTTCCTAACTGATTAGAATAATCTCTTTTTCTAGCTTCGTATGCAAACTTTTCTTCTTCATTTGAAAAATCTGTTTTACTATCTTTAAAAACTGCTGCTGCCGCATCTACTTCTATTATCACACCTTCTTTTGGTTGTAATTTTTGTTGAAGAAACTCTGGTAAACGAACTTTCCCAATGAAACACAAACCTTGTGAATCTTTTTTCTCTGCAGTAATTAAATCTAATTTAGTTGCAATTGCTCTTACCTCTGGTTTTGTTAATTCTCCAATAGGAAATAATGCCTTTGCTAACTGCTCTTGAGATAATTGGCAAAGAAAATAGGACTGATCTTTATTAGAGTCTTTACCCGCTAATAATTGATAGGTTTCTTCACCATCATTATGAATAGTGCCTTTTCTGCAATAGTGCCCTGTTGCAACATAATCTGCCCCAAGAGACAACGCTATCTTCATAAACACATCAAACTTAATTTCTCGATTACAGAGAACATCTGGATTTGGTGTTCTGCCTTGTTCGTATTCATGGAACATATAATCCACAATTTTTTCTTTATACTCTTCAGACAGGTCAACAGTTTGAAAAGGAATCCCTAATTTTTCTGCTACTAAAAGTGCATCATTACTATCTTCTAACCAAGGACATTCATTTGAAATTGTTACAGAATCGTCGTGCCAATTTTTCATAAAAAGACCAATGACTTCATAACCTTGTTCTTGTAATAAATAGGCAGCAACACTTGAATCTACACCCCCTGAAAGTCCTACAACTACTCTCTTCATTTTGAATAATATTATTTTTTGTCGCTCGATTTATCTACTTTTGAATCTGAAGGAACCAATTTTCCATCGTTTGTTTTTTCAAGCTTAAATGTTTTTCTAGTCTCTTTAGATATTTTTTCAGTTTTAACTAATTTACCATCTTCATAAGTCTCCCAATAACCCCATTTTCGATTATTCTTATATTCTCCTTTTAAATTAACCTTACCCTTTCCATCATAAAAAATAGCAACTCCATGCAATTGGCCATTTTTATAATTTAATTCTTCTAAAACAGTATCATTTTCTGCAAATTTTTTATAAACTCCTTCTAAAGCACCATTAACATAGTTAGCTTGTTCGGCTAAAGAGCCACTTCTGTAGTATACTTTTTTCACGCCATTAAGCTTACCTGCTTTATAATTTTCTACTGTCATTATTTGATCACTTTCAAAATGATAATATTTCCATTCTCCTTCTGAAAGCTTATTCATTAATTTCCCTTCACTAACCTTATTTTTTTTCTGATCATAGAAAACTACATAACAAGAACCATCTCCTTTACTAAAATCTCGTGTCGCAATAATTGTCCCCGCCTTTGTATCATCAAAATAATTAAAAATACCAACTTCTTTACCATGATTAAAAGTACCCTCATATCTTGGTCGCTTGGATTTTTCATATATTCCTTTCCAAACACCATGTCTTTTACCTTTATCGTCAAATTTGTTATAATCACTTTGTGGATATGTTATACTACATATTATGAGTAAAAAAACGGAAAATATTTTCTTTATTAACATTTGTATATGCTTTTTTAGTTATTTTAAACTTCAATTAGACTTTTAATTAAACAAAACGTAACATAAAGTTAAACTTTACACTTTTAGTTTATTTTTTTAAAATAAACTTTCTTTTTGTTTAATGTTTTTATAGATTTGCTTAAACAATAAAATAAAATTGCTATGAAAAACTTTGCAAAATTAATCAAATTAACTTTAATCGCTACTACATTTGTAACGATGTTTTCATGTTCTGATGATGATAACGTAGAAGCCATCAATAATAGTATTGCTGGTGTTGCATCAAGAGCTCCTCAATTCACAACATTAGTTACAGCACTAAACAAAGCTGGTTTAGTGCAAACATTAGACCAAAATGGTCCTTTTACTGTTTTTGCTCCAACAAATGAAGCTTTTGATGCATTTTTAACCGCTAATGGATTTGCTTCACTAGATGATGTACCTGTTGCAACTTTAGAAAAAATATTACTTAACCATGTAGTAAATGGAAAATTTACTTCAAATGATTTAACATCTGGATATGTTAATTCTTTAGCTAAAGGATCTGCTTCATCTACAAATAATTTAAGCCTATATATTGACTTAACTAGTGGTGTAAAGATTAATGGTATTGCGACTGTAACGGGAGCTAATATTGCAGCAACAAATGGAATTATTCACCAAGTTGATAAAGTAATAGGTCTTGCAAGCATAATTGATCATGTGAAAGCAAATCCAAATCTTTCAACTTTAGTAACAGTGGTTACAAGTACAGACAGTAATGGAAATGGTTTTGGTGATCAAAGTGCAGTCGCTACCGCTTTAACGACAAACACAGCTCCATTAACTGTTTTCGCACCAACAAATGCTGCTTTTACAGAAGCTACTACAGGAAACGGTTTTGCAGTTGGAGCAACGCCAGCACAAGTTTCTAAAGTATTACAATATCATGTTACTGCTGCTGGAAATGTATTATCTTCTACTTTAACTAATGGACAAGTGGTAGCTATGATTACAGATCCTGCCCAAGACATCACTATTGATTTAAGTGTTCCTACATCACCAAAAATAACTGACACATCAGCTTCACAAGCGGAAATAACGACAGTAGATATTCAATGTGAAAATGGTATTATTCATATTGTTAATAAAGTATTACAACCTAGCCTTTAATTACGTTCTAATTTGTTTTTTTTAAAATAGCTCGATTATTTGAATCGAGCTATTTTGCTTAAAGCAGAAATTCAAATCAAAACTAGCATTAGTCATTTTTACTTCCTAAAGCTATTGCTCTCAGATTAGCTGATTCAATTCCTTCCAATACAATATCGTTAAGATTTTGTGTGTTAAAAATATTCAAAGCTGCTTCTGTAGTGCCTCCTTTTGAAGCTACCTTAGCAATCCATTCTTCATGAGAAAGATTACTGCGATTTTGCAATTGAACAGCTCCTATAAATGTTTGACTCACTAAAAATTCTGCTTCAGATTTAGAAAAGCCAAGTTGCATGGCAGATTGTATCATTGCATTCATAAAATAAAAAACATAGGCTGGTCCACTTCCTGAAACTGCTGTTGCTGCATTTAACATCGCTTCTTTTTCGATATAAATTGATTTTCCTGTAGTATTTATTAAATTTTGAACAATAAAAAGTTCTTTCCTATCAATATCCGATGAAGCACAAAAAACAGTCATTCCCAATCCAATTTGTGTTGGAATATTAGGCATTGAACGAACAATTTTAGGGCAATTGAAACTTTCTTTCAAAGATTGAATGGTAATTCCTGCCATTACCGACAAAATAATATGCGCTTCATTAACAAATTCTCCAATCGAAGCAACTAGAGCATTAAAGTCTTGCGGTTTAACAGCGATAATAATAATATCGACATCAAAAATCTCTGAAGATGGTTTTGTATGAAAATTAGATTTTTCAATTGAAAAACGCTTTTTCTTATCCACTTCACTTCTATTCAAAACTAAAATATCTGAAGAAGATACAAAACCTGAGCTCACAAAACTATTCGCATAGGTTTGTCCCATATTTCCATAACCAACGATTAATATTCTCATAATAAAAAGTTTTTTTTAAACAAAAAACCCTGCTAATTGCAGGGCTTTATAAATTTATTTTTTATTCGCTTTTTTTTGCGCTTCGGCTTGTTCCATCATTTCCCTCATTTTTCTTTGGAACTTGCTTTCTGCTTTGGGTTTTGCTTTATTCTCCTGAATTTTAGCAAGGATTTTATCTTCTTTTACGATATAGTTTTTAATTACTAACATGATTCCGATAGTAATTAAATTCGATACAAAGTAATATAAAGATAAACCAGAGGCATAGTTATTAAAGAAAAATAACATCATTAATGGAGAAATATAAATCATGATTTTCATGATTTTCCCCATATCTGGCATACCTTCTTGTGTTGGAGCACTCATTTGTTGATCCCCCGTTGTCATTTTCATGTAGAAGAAGATAGCTATTGCTGCCAACAAGGCAAACAAACTTATATGATTTCCAGTAATGAATGAAATTACAGGAATGTCTTGTTTCCAAGTTAATAATGCATCATATGACGATAAATCATCTGCCCAAAGGAAGTTTTTCTGTCTTAAATCGAACATTGATGGGAAAAACTGAAACAATGCATAGAAAACTGGCATTTGCATTAAAGCGGGCAAACAACCTGCCATAGGGTTTACACCAGCTTTGGAATATAGCTTCATTGTTTCTTGTTGCTTCTTCATTGCATTGTCCTTGAATTTTTCATTCAATTCTGCAATTTCAGGACGCAATACTTTCATTTTCGCCTGTGAAACATATGATTTATATGTTACAGGAGACATTGCAATTCTTACTAAAATAGTAAAAATAATGATTGCAACCCCATAACCAATTCCAATTCCAGAAATGAATCCGAAAACAGGTATAAAAACATATCGGTTTATCCAACCAAAAATTCCCCAGCCTAATGGCATTATTTCATCTAAATTTCTATCATACTTATTTAAAATATCATATTTAGATGGTCCATAATACCAATTCATATTATAATTTACAACCCCACTTTTTACTTCTAAAGGCAATTGTGCTACAAAATTCTTTGTATAAACAGAATCGTTTCCTTCTTCATCGACTAAATTGTCAGATTTAAATTTTGCTGTTTTAAAAGGGGTGTCTGTTAACAGTATAGAAGTAAATAAATGTTGCTTGAAAGCAACATAAGAAACATCTTTCGCTTCATCTTCCGAATCTTTAGCAGCGTTTAAATAGTCGTCTTTTCCTCCTTCATACTCAAAAACCAATTCTGTATATCTATTTTCATAAGAAATACTTTTCTCATTACGGAATGATTTTAACTGCCATTCTAAATCTATTGGCTTTGTAGGATTTATTACATTTTCCAAACCTTGAGAACGAATCCCAAAATCTAACATGTATTCGTTACCTGGTTTTAAAACATAACGATACTCTAAAAATTGATTTGGCCCCGCTTTAAGACGCATTGTAAGAACCTGATTTTCACCTTCTTTTGTGTAATTAGGCTCAAAAAACAAGTCTTTAGTATGAAGAACACGATTATCTACAGTATTGATTGTTAAATCCAGTTTAGCATTATTCTCTTTTATCAGTTTAACTGCTTTTTTAGAATCTTTTTCAAACTGATCAAATCCAAGAATAGTTGCATCAACAATATAACCTCCTTTATTGGCTATTTTTAAAGAAAGAACATCGTTTTTAATTTCTGTAAAATCATCTTTAGCCGAAGGTAAAGTTGCAGAATAAGCAAAAGTTCCCAAGGCAGCTTTTGCTTTTTCCTGCGACAATGAATCATTTGCAACTATAGAAGTTGTTTCTACTAATTTCTCTGTTGTTTTTTCAGTTGCTCCCTTATTCTCTTTTTGAGCTTGTTCTAACTTTTCTTTTGCTTTTATTTCTTCTGGTGTTGGTGCATTTGAATACATCATCCACATTAATACTCCAGAAATTAATACAAAACCGATAATTGATTTAAAATCAAACTTTTTTTCTTCCATTTAAAATAGTATTCAGTTTACTTATTATTGTAAACCCGTTATTTTTTATTTTTATGTTTGACAGCTGCAGCCACTAAACTTACAAAAAGCGGGTGTGGATTTGCTACTGTACTTTTGTATTCCGGATGATATTGTACTCCTATAAAAAATGGATGGTTTTCAATTTCTACAACTTCTACTAAACCTGTATCTGGGTTTATTCCTGAAGCTTTTAAACCAGCTTTTTCTAATTCGTTCAAATATTTTCCGTTATATTCGTAACGGTGACGATGACGTTCCATTATTTCTGTTTTACCATAAATAGCGTGTGCTAATGTGTTTTCTTTTAAAATACATTTCCAAGCACCTAAACGCATTGTTCCTCCTTTATTAACAATATCTTTTTGTTCTTCCATTAAATTAATAACTGGATAAGCTGTATTTTCATTCATCTCTATTGAGTTTGCATCTGCAAAACCTAAGATATTTCTTGAAAATTCTATGACTGCCATTTGCATTCCTAAACAAATTCCTAAAAATGGAATATTATTTTCTCTCGCATATTTAACGGTGTCAATTTTCCCTTCTATTCCACGATTACCAAAACCTGGAGCAACTAATATGCCATCTAGGCCTTTTAGTTGTTCTTCTGCCGTTTTGACATCTAAATATTCTGAATGTATCGAAACTACATTAACTTTTGTCTCGTTGGCAGCACCAGCATGTATAAAAGCTTCTAAAATTGACTTATATGAATCTTGCAATTCTACATATTTTCCAACTAAACCAATATTAACTTCATGTTTAGGATTTTTATGCTTTTGAAGAAATTCATTCCAATTTGTTAAATCGGGATTGTTTTTTTCTGATAGACCTAATTTTTTTAAAGTAACAATATCTAATCCTTCTTTTAACATTAGATTAGGTACATCATAGATTGTTGATGCATCTATAGATTGGATAACAGCTTCTTTTTTTACGTTGCAAAAAATAGCTAATTTTTGACGTAAATCATCAGATAATTCGTGTTCTGTTCTACAAACTAAAATATCTGCTTTAATTCCGCTTTCCATTAAAGTTTTTACAGAATGTTGTGTTGGTTTTGTTTTCAATTCACCAGCAGCTGCAAGAAAAGGCACCAAAGTTAAATGGATTACAATTCCATTTTCATCACCTAATTCCCATAATAATTGACGAACAGATTCTATATAAGGTAAAGACTCTATATCTCCAACTGTTCCTCCTATCTCTGTAATTACGATATCAAATTCTCCGCTTTGCCCAAGTAACTGCATGCGTTGTTTGATTTCGTTTGTGATATGAGGTACTACTTGTACTGTTTTTCCTAAAAACTCTCCTCTTCGCTCTTTTTCAATAACAGATAAATAGACTCTACCAGTTGTAACATTATTTGCTTGAGAAGTGGGTACGTTAAGAAAACGCTCATAGTGTCCTAAATCTAAATCAGTCTCAGCCCCATCATCTGTAACATAGCATTCTCCATGTTCGTAAGGATTTAATGTCCCAGGATCTACATTTATATAAGGATCAAATTTCTGAATAGTTGTCCTATACCCTCGTGCCTGTAACAATTTAGCTAAAGAAGCTGCAATAATTCCTTTCCCTAGAGAAGAAGTTACACCTCCTGTAACAAAAATATACTTTGTCTGATTCATTGTGTATTATGTTTTGTAGTTGTATTGATCTAAATTTAGATACTATAGTTGTTATACCTTGTTTATTAAAAAACGTGGCAAAAGTACAACTAAATTTATGAATTTGACAATTTAGATTTGCGAAAATTAGAATTTAGTCCTAAACCAAATTATGCTTTAGAAATCTGCTACAAAAAATGCCACTTTATATTTTAACTAAATATAAAGCTTTACGTAATTAGTGTAGTATTATTCTTTTTGTTAGTCACTTTTTAATATTTGTCCCTATTTTCTATAATTGCTGCTGTTTTAAAATCTATTAACTCAGAATATCTTACTTCATCTTTATTATTCAAAATTTTATTTATTCATTAAATTAAAATCACAAATGTTAAAATTTAACTTTTTTTTCATACATTTAGATACTAAACAATTAAATATATAAAAAATGAAAGTATCAAAATTAAACAGGTTTTTAGCATTATTTATTGATGGTCTAATTTTTTCAATACCCGCTTATATTTTAGGTTTTTTGGGGTTAAATATGATAGACAACATTATTTCTTTATTGAGTCTGATTTATTTACTAATAAAGGATGCCTTATTTGAAGGGCAAAGTATTGGTAAAAGAATCATGAAATATAAAGCCGTAAGAGAAGATGGAAGTTCTCTAAAAGGTGATTTTATGACTAGTTTAATGAGAAACATAACTTTATTATTGATTATCGTTGATCCAATCTTAGTTTTATTAGACAAACCTAGACTTGGTGACGGTATCGCTAAAACAAGAGTTGTAAACGTTTAGTTTAATAAATAAAGTAGCAATACAAAAAAGAGCTCTGCAAATGCAGAGCTCTTTTCGTTATCTTTTATTTTAAAAAATGCTATTTTTGGGTTACCTTTTTAAATTGTGCCTCCTTAATTTTATAATAATTAATTACCGCTTCGAAATTATTAATATCTAATGCATTTTTATTTGCAAAAAATGCAGGAATTACAACCACTCTAAAAACTTGATTTTGAGACCAACTTGGATCTAATGTATTTAAATTGAAATTAGCATCTAAAAATACAGTCGCATCAAAACGAGTAAAATCAAAATTATAATCTAATTCACCACCACCATTTAAGTAATATGTTTGTGGCATTAATCTCCAAACATCATTCCCATTATTCACTTCATATAAATGGTAAACTAAAACCATATCAGAAGCATAAATAGGATGAGGAAAATCTAAAAACACACTAAAATTATTTCCTGAATGAAAATCTACATTAGAATATTCAAACACCTCAGCAATGGTATCATTATCAATTGGATTTGGAGTTACTACTTCTTCTGTAACACAACTTTGTAGCGAAATCATCCCGATTAAAGCTAAAATTAAAGTAAATTTTTTCATAACTATTTCGTTTAATATTTTTGATAGTAATGATTATCCAATAGTCATGCCAAAAATTAATTATAAAGAAAACTTCCGATTATATATTCAAAAAAAAGTCCAATAACAGCTTGTGTTATTGGACTTTCATCATATACTAAAAAAATGAATTACTCTATGATTAACTTTTTCGTCATAAATCCGTTAACGGTATTTACATTAACAAAATAGATTCCTGCATCAAAGTTCGCTGTATTTATTTCTAATGTATTCATTAAACTTTTATCTTTCGCATAGTAAACCAATTTCCCTAATGTGTTATAGATTTTTATAGTCACATTTTCATTTTTATCCCAAACTAAACTTACAACATCTGAAGCTGGATTTGGAAATAATTTCACTGAATTTAATGCTTCAAATTCGCTTGTATTTAATGCTCCAGGATCAAAAAGATTCGATTTCCACAATCCTCTTCCATAAGTTCCTGCAAATAATTTATTACTCGCTGTGTTAATTTCTAATTCACTTATTTGAACATTTGGCAAATTATTACTAAATGGCAACCATTCTGCAGCAGGATTCGCAGTTGCTATATAATATACTCCATAATTCATTCCAACATATAAACCTTCTTGCAAGTAATTGGTCCATGTTAATGCGAGTGCACTAAAATTAGGAAGATTTTTTAAATAACTTGTCCATGTTGCTCCTCCGTCTGTACTTACATATACTTTTTGTGCTCCTGTTGTTGCAATTGCAATTTTATTAGCATCGGTTGGATGAATCGCAATAGAATTGATATTTCCAGAGAAACCAGTTAGTGTTGTCCAATTTGTTGTTCCTCCGTTAGTAGTTTTATATAATGTACTACCTAATGAGGCAAACATAATGTTATTGTTTGATGGTGCAATTTTTAAATGATTTAAATTATTACCAAATGATTGAGAAATTGCAGTCCAAGTAGATCCACCATCATTCGAGCGATATACTTTATCATATCCTGAATATATTCTATTTGCAATTAATGGATCTTGTTCAAATGGCGTGATCCAGTTCCCTTCTTTATTGTCTGGTGAATTTAACCCAAAATAGGTAGTTCCTTGATTATTTGATCTATACAATGACCCATTTTGAGTTGTTCCGTACAAAATGTTATTATTTGTTTTATCTACAAATGTCTCCATTCCATCAGCTCCCAACCAATCTTTCCAAACTCCAGTATTTGTGAATACTGAAGCTCCATTGTCTTGTGCTCCTCCTGTAATTACTTCTGGTTCGTTCTGATTTACTCCAATTTTATAGAATTGTCTAATACCTAGTCCAGTACTTAAATCGGTATAATAATTACTATTTACAACTAAAGGATTTTCTGCAACAAAAATACCTCCATCGCTACCAACATATAATTTATCTCCAACATACTCCATGATATCAATATCTGCATGGCAATAGCCAATATTTTCACTAGCAGCATTACCCGGTACCCATTGAGAAGTAATTGTAAAAGAATCTCCTGCGTTAGTTGATCTCCAAGATAGAATACCTGCTATATGCACATCGTTCGCATCATTAGGGTTTACTGCAATATCCATATCTCTTGGAGCTTGTCCTCTGTCATCATTTGCAGTAGAGCTATATCCAAAATAGTTATTGGTGCCATGATTTAGCTTTGTAAATGAGTTACCACTATCTGTAGATCTATAAAATGCTCCAAATTTTCCATTTTCAGCTTCTAAAATATATACTACATTTGGATTATTTGGTGAAACACCCATCATTTTTGGTCCTGTTGAAAGTGGTGAATTTGATTCAAATCCGTTTTCAAAAAGCACCCCTAAAGTAGGATCTTCAATTCTCACATCGTCTAAAGTTAATCCTCTTCCATAATTAGATTTTCCTTCAAATGCTACATAATATTCAGAAGACGGATTTGGTAAATTTAGCGTAATATCTTGCCAAGCAGTTGTTTCTGCTGTATAAGTTGCTAATACTGTCCAAGTTCCTCCTAATGATGTTTTATACAACACTTTTAATTCATCAATATCAGAATCCCAGCTCACGTTTGTGTAGGAAAATTTAAGTTTTGGAGCAGTTGCTCCAGTTAAATTTACTACTGGTGGAACTAAACGTGTTACTGGATGACTATAGTTGCTAATATAAAACAACCCTAAACCATTCCCCGTTTTAGGTAGCACACTTCCATTTTGATTTGAAGGGGCAGAATCCCAATTTGTAGTTCCAGATACATATTCTTGTTGATACATGCTTAACGCATTTTCAGTAGTAAATGTAACTCCTCCATCTACAGATTTAAAATATCTATTTCCTGTTGCATAGATTGTACTTGTTACACCTGGTTTAAACTCTACATCGTAGCCTGTTGTTGCTAAAGCATGGATAATTGTCCAAGTTACACCAGAATCTGTTGACTTATAAATCCCTCCGTTTTGCGCACTGCAATACATTTTGGTATCGTCTGTAGGATCTATTAATATTTTATTTACAGTTCCATCTCCAGTATCTGACAACAATGACCAAGTACTTCCTGAGTCAGTTGAAGTAAAGATAGTTCCATTAGAAGATCCCCAAAAATAGTTTGTATTGTCTAATGGGTTAATTGCTAAAGCTGAGACTCTTAAATTCGACAAATTATCTGTCAGAACCGTCCAAGTAGTTCCACCATCAACAGTTCTCCAAACACCACCTGTATCTGCTCCCACAATAATATGGTTTCTATTTGCGCTTTCCACACTAACTGAAGTAATTCTTCCTACTCCAGGATTCCATCCATTAGAATTATTATCGCTCCAATAGGTTGGCCCAACTTCTTCCCAAGTTCCTTGTGCTGTCTTTGAAAAAACATTGCTATTATTATTTAGGTATTGGGTATAATTTTCTAATTCATTATAATAAAACTCGGGAGTTTTTAACATCCCATTTTCATCCATATTTCTTAAAGCGTTATATTCCCATCTTTTATAGGGCTTATAGCCTGTTCCTCTTTCTTTACCAACTATAGCAAAATGAGCTTCAGCTTTAGCTTGAATTTCTTGAACTGTGTAGGTTCCTTTAATCATCATTTCTTTGTATTCTTGAGACCAAGCATTGCTTGCTAAGAACAGGAAACTTAATAAAGTAATGTAATTCTTCATATAAATATATTTAAGTAGGTTATTTTTTTAAAACACCCCAAAACAACTAATTATCAATTAATTATAAATTAAGATGTTTTATTTTGTAAACTTAATTTTAATTTACTTTAATCGCAAACAAAAAACACAAAAAACACAAAAAACATTATTTTCTTTCTTTTAATAACTACAACTCGATGCCAAATCATTTGTTTCTTTTACTTTATAGATAACTTTCATAAAATCATACTCAAAAACATTATTCACTAAGAAAGTGCCTGAAAGTTTTTTAAACATAACGTTTATTTTTACTCTCAGACACTTTTTTATTAAATCTTCTTTAAAGCATTAACTAAAGAAAATCCATTTTTTACCAAAATGATGCGCAAAGGCATGTTGATAAGCTTTAGTAGGTTCTACTTTTGACCAAGCTTCCGCAGGACTAACACCTTTGGCTAGCATTGCATAATAGAACATATCATGAACATCATCAAAAGTATTTGCTCTTGTATCGCATTCTACATCGTGAAACACAGAAGCGAATCTATATTTCCCTGCAAATGGAGGCCCTGCAATATTCCAAAGAAAAGAAGGTATCGAAGCCCCGTCTATTATATGTCCTGCTGGAGCTTTCCATCTTTTCCCATATGGATCTATATAAAACACATCGCTTGTTAACCTCATTTTACGGCCATCGTCTAACCATTCCGGATTAAAAACTCCTTCAAAATAGCCGTAACTTGGTGTTGCGTTACATGTTGTATCGGGCACATCGAATTCTCCCCATAAATTAACACCATTACTTTTATAGCGTGTTGGTTTTGGAAAGTAATGTCCTCTTACTCTTGCTGGTGTTTTTTCTGCCCACTCTTCCCATGATTGCCCAAAAGGGATATTCCAAAGTATCGCTGAAAATTGTCTTACTCCGTTTCTTACTTTATGATCTGCTTTATATCGCCCCCAATAGGGTTGCCCTCCCATGGCTTCAAAATCATTTTCGGCTGGGTTTGTAAAAACTGAAACATCTTTGTCAAACATTGGTTTTTGCCATTCATTAGATACTTCATCAAAGACTTCTTTTATTTCATCAATATTTATTTTTTCGATTTCTAAAAGAGCCATTTCTTTTATTTTTCCGTCTAAAAACTTTATTTTTTTCATGTTTTATAGGTATTTCACTCTTAAAATGATTTTAATTTATTAAATAATTACTTGATTTAATTATTATATTCCTCTACAATCACTTTTGAATCTGTTATTGTTAGTTTCCTTTCTCCATCGGTTTTTTGCATTGGTGCAACAGCAAAACCTCCATCTGAAAAACTTCCTTTAGAATACCTTACTGTGTTTCCACTTTGCCAAATGCATATTTTATTTTTGCTTTCCGCAAATGTTATTTCTAATACTTTTTTATCAAATTCATTTTGATTACCAACCCATGGAATCCATATTTCATGTCCAGAAGTATAACCTGGATGAATTGTAAGTCGATCATTATCTGGATTCTCTTTTTTAACAATATGCAACGTTTCTTTGCTATCATTAATTATTTCCTTTATAGCTGTTATTCCAAATGCCATTTTTTTGTTTTTTTTAATCCCTACTCGTTTGGCTTTTCGGTTACGCCCTGTTTAATATGGTTTCTAGTCTCCATTTTCTTTGTTTGTTAGCTAACTACTTTGTAAAATTCTTCATTTATAAGCACAAAAAAATCCCTAACGATGGGGATTTTATGGTTTACTTTCTGAAAATACTTATTTTTAAATTGTGTCTAAGGTTTGTTTTTTTGTGCTAATGGTTTATTCATTCGAGCTTACGTCTTGTTCGATTGTGCTAACGTCTTGTTCGATTGCGCTAACCCCTTGTTCGATTGAGCTAACCTCTTGTTCGATTGCGCTAACCCCTTGTTCGATTGAGCTAACCTCTTGTTCGATTGCGCTAACCTCTTATTTGATTGTGCTAACGTCTTGTTCGATTGCGCTAACCTCTTGTTTACTTTTACTTATGCTTTGTTTACTTTTTAGAAGTCGTATTTTCTTTCGATTGCAAATCGGATAAGATCGGTTTTACCATAAATATTCATTTTTTTTAGTATGTTTTTTCTATGGGTATCTACTGTGCTTTTTGCAACAAATAGTAGGTCTGCAATTTCTTGTGATGTTTTCCCTTCACCAACTAATCTTAAAATTTCTTTTTCTCTTTTGCTTAAAATAATTTCTTCTTTGGTGAGCTTGTCTTTCGTTACTATTGCATCATCATAATAGGGTATGTTTTTTGCCACACTTTTTATTGCTGCTATTAATTTTTTCAATGGTGAACTTTTCATGATATAACCAATTGCTCCAGCTTGTTTCATTTGATCAATAGCTTCATCTTGATCGAACATACTAAAAGCTATCGTGTTACAATTTGGAAATTCTTTTTTTAATATTCGCGTAGCTGTAATGCCATCACATTTTGGCATTCTTATGTCGGTTACTATAATATCTGGTTGTTTTTTCCTTACTAATTCCACTAGCATTTCTCCGTCTAAAGCCTCACCCACCACAGTTATTCCTTCTTCATATTCTAAGGCTAATTTTATACCATCTATTAATGCTTGATGGTCTTCTGCTATCACAATTCGTATCATAATGGTAAATCTATTATTATGGTTGTTCCGCTTCCTTTTTTACTATCTATAGTAAATGTTCCGTTTAATTGTTCAATTTTTCTCTCAATATTTTTTAGTCCAATACCTTTTGTTTCATGGGTTGTTAACATATCAAATCCTACTCCGTCGTCCTCAATCATTAGATTCATTTCATCATCATAATGATTTATATAAATATTTACTTCTTTCGCTCCTGCATGCTTTAAAATATTGGCAGCTAATTCTTGTATAATTCTCAACAATAGTATTTCTAAAGTATTGTCTATTCTTTCATTTAAACCAGATGGAATAACATTGAATATAATTTTGTCTGGCACTGTCATTTTATCTGCCATTTTTTTTACTGCTGTTAAGAGTCCTTGTTTCCCAATTACTCCGCTATTTTTAAGATGTGCAATTGTTCTCACTTCATTATAGGCTTCATCGAGTAGTGCATTTGTTTTATCGAACAGTTCAAAATTATCATTCTGGTTTCTTATGGTTTCAAAGTTGATCTTTAATGTGGTTAACAAGCTACCTAAATTATCATGGAGCTCATCTGCTATTTTTTGTCGCTCTTTTTCCTGAACTTCTAGCATTTTATCAATTTCATTTAGCTGATTTTGCTTTAATTGACTTTCTAATTGTTTGACTTCTATTGTTTTTTGTTGTTCAATGATTTTCTTCTTGTTTGCTATGTTTTTAAATGACAAAACACCTATTAGAATAGATAACAACAACAGAACCAAGCTGACTACAATAGTTATTCTGTTTTTAAAATTAATTTGTTTTAAAGCTTTGTTTTCTTTTTCTTTTTCTACTGTTTTATATTTTGTGTCTATTTCTATAATGGCTTTGTTTTGTTCTTTTTCATCGAGAATATCTTGATATACTTTTTGTTTCTCCATAAAAGCAATAGCTTCTTTAAAGCTTCCATTTTCTTTATAGGCATTTGCTAAAAATCCATAGATAGTTGCTTTGTTTTTATTTTTAAATTCTTTTACAGGTATTGAATCTGCTTTATGAAAATAGGCTATTGCTTCATCATAGTGTTTCATTTTTGTGAATACTACTCCTTTATTAATATAGATATAGGAAATGTATTCGTTCAACTTGTTTTTTTGATAAATAGGCATGGCTTTATTATAAAAATAAAGTGCTGAATCTAATTTTAAAATTCCATCTGATGCATAAGTCGCTCCAATATTTTGCATTATTCTGGCTTTGAATATTTCATCTTCTCCTTTTGCATTTTCGCTTAATGCTTTTAAAAAATAAGCTATAGCTAATTTAGGATTGGCATTATAGAATGATTTTCCCAATTGCATATAGGCTTCGCTAAGCACTTTGGAGTCGTTAGATTTCTCTGCATATTCAACAAACTCTTTGATATAGAGATTATAATCAATTTTATTTTTGTCGATAGCTAACAAGAGCGAAACTATTTCAATATTTATAGTGGCTACTTTGGAAAGGCTATCTTGATGTACATAGGCTTTTTTTGATTTTAAATAATATTCATATGCTTTGTTGTCTTCATTTATTAACTTATAGTAATTGGCTTTTAAATAATTGAAATTGGCTTTCTGATTTAAATTTAAAGGTGTGTTTTCTATTGCATCAATGAGTTTTTTAGACGCTTCTATATCAACTGCGCTAAGTGTTTCTTTTAGTTTTTTTAATTGTATAGTTTGCGAAAATGAAAAAGCAACAATAAAAATTGCTGCTATATTCATTATTATTTTTCCTCTTTTCTTCATTACATACAACCTTCAAAAGTGAGTACTCCACCATTGCCCACTTTTGGTTCTTCTATGAAATCAAAGTCTGGAAATTTTGGCAAACTCTCTTGAAATACTTTCAATTCTTTATCGGAACCATTAAATTTTTCATCGTGAAAACACATAAAGTGAATTGTATCTCCTTGCTTTATTTTTGAAAAATCTTTCCCTTCATTAATTGGCAATAATTCATTCAGTTTTAAAGGCTCTTCATCTACTTTTATTTTATTCAATGGAGCATTAAAGTCATTTAAATCTTTATTTTCTCCGCCTTCAATAAGTAAAATACCTAAAAGCCCGAAATAATCTTTATTAGAAATGTTATAATACTTTACATATTTATATTTCCCTTCAGGTATTTCTGGCAACATGGTTTTTATTTCTACTGTTTTTATCTCACCAAGGCTTGTGATTTTTCCACACGATTGATATACTTTCATGGTTTTTGTTTTTAAATTTATTGTGCTAAAATAACACTACAAAATACTAAAAAAATCACTAACAATAGGTATTTATTTTTTTAGCACTCGTTGAATGAAACTAATTTTTGATATACTTTTTTAACAACTCATGTACCTCAAAATAGATAATTATATTGCTTATAAAATGAACTCAATTGAAAAATTTTTGCTACACATCACATTCAATTGCAAAACGTATCGAGAAATTTTGTCCTTTTTGGCTAAATAAAAACAATTAAATTGTTAATTCTTTATTATAACAAAAAAGACCTTTTAACAATTTATTTACACTATTAATAATTTAGAAACTTTTTCATAATGTTTTGCATAAAAATTAATGATTTTATATTAACGGAGACCAATTTAGCTACTTGTAAGTTTGTGGAATAAACAAATAGACAAACTTTATGAGAACAAAAATTACGCTACTATTATTCCTTTTTGCACTCCAAAGTAGTAATGCTAAAAGCTTTACTTGCAATCATGCTGCAACTGAACGAATTTCTAAAAATATAATTGCACCAACATTTCTTACTACAGAAATATCTTTTTCTACGGAATTTTCTATTGTAAATGAAAATGACAATAGTGTAAATGTTAGTATTTCTTTAACGAATCCTTCTTCAGGGACAACTTCGGTTGACTTAATAGCATCTACTATCAATGGTACTGCTATCAATGGTACTCATTATACTTTTTCAAATCAAACGGTTACTTTTGCAGCCAATGAAACTTCTGTAACCGTAACTATACCAATTATTAATAACACTACTTTCTACGGAGATACGTATTTTATTTTGGAACTAGCAAATCCTGTAAACGGAACAATTGTTGGTACTACTAAAAAAACTGTTTACATCTTAGAAGATGAAGAAAACACGCCTTCTACTTCTAGTGCTTTAGACATTAATTTTCTAGCAAGCTATCTAGTTGACGCAACTGGTTCTGCAGAAATTGTGGCTCATGATCCTGTTTCACAACGTTTATTTGTGATGAACTCTACAGCTTCAAAAATTGAAATTTTAGATTTTTCGAATCCATCAGCTATTACTCCAATTCAATCTATTGACCTTTCTCCTTATGGAATTGGTGGAACAAGTATAGCGGTTAAAAATGGAATGATTGCTGCTTCAGTTGAAACAGCCAATTTTGCGAATGGAAAAGTCGTTTTTATGGATACAAATGGTAACATTGGTGCTGTTGTGGAAGTAGGAGTACTCCCTGACATGGTTACTTTCACACCAGATGGAACAAAAGTGCTTACAGCGAATGAAGGACAGCCTAGTGATGATTACACTATTGATCCAGAAGGAAGTATTTCTATTATTGACGTAACTGCTGGTTATAATGCCATTCAACAAAGTGATGTTACATTGTTAGATTTTAATGCCTTTGATAGTCAATTAGCAACTTTAAGAGCCAATAATGTTCGAATTTATGGTGTGAATGCATCTGTTTCTAGAGATCTAGAACCGGAATATATAACAGTTGCTCCCGATGGATTAACAGCTTGGGTAACTTTGCAAGAAAACAATGCTATAGCAACTATAGATTTAGCAACAAATCAAATCACAACTATTTCTCCCTTAGGTTTTAAAGACCACATGCTTAATGGTAATGAGTTGGATACTTCAGATCAATTTGGAGGAATATTTATGGGAAATTGGCCTATTAAAGGAATGTATATGCCCGACGCTATAGCAAACTATACTGTTGGTGGAACTACCTATCTGGTTACTGCTAATGAAGGTGATTCTAGAGATTATGCTGGTTTGTCGGAAGAAAAAAGAGTGGGGAGCAGTAGTTACATTTTAGATGCAAATGTTTTCCCTAATGCCGATTTTTTAAAAAACAATAAGAACCTAGGTCGATTAACCGTTTCTAATGCTACTGGTGATTTTGATAATGATGGCGATTTTGACGAAATTCATGTTTTTGGAACACGTTCTTTTAGTATTTGGAATGCTTCAACGGGTGTGTTGGTCTATGACAGTGGTTCCGATTTTGAAAAAATTACAGCAGCTGACCCTGTGTACGGAAGCCTATTCAATGCAAGCAACGACAACAATACCTCTAAAAACAGAAGCGATAACAAAGGACCAGAGCCAGAAGGAATTACTATTGCAGAAATTAATGGAGCTACCTATGCCTTTATTACCTTAGAAAGAATTGGAGGTTTAATGACCTATGATATTACCAATCCAATGGCTCCTACCTTCATTTCCTACAAAAATAGTAGAAACACAACTAATATGGGTGGAGATTTAGGACCAGAAGGAATTATTTATATTGCTCCACAAGACAGTCCAATAAACAAAGGATTAGTCATTATGGCAAATGAGGTGAGTGCTACTTTAAGTTTATATGAAATAACTAATGATCTTTTGTCGCATGAAGCGTTTACTCAAAAAAATGATTTTATAGTTTATCCTAACCCTACAAAAAATGGTGTGGTATATTTTAAGGAAACAGTTAGTGTTAGCTTGTATGATATGCTTGGTAAAAAACTAATTGAAAAAGAAAACACACTAAGTCTAGAAATGAATTATCCTAAAGGAATTTATTTTATAAAAACAAAAAATGGAATCGCACAAAAGATAGTTGTTGAATAATTAAAAAAATGTGTTGTATAGATTCCCAAAGAGGCCTTCCGAATGGAAGGTCTTTTTTTTAATATTATCTGCTTTCAGATAATCTTGACTTTATTTGGGGTTCATTATCTAGTTGTTAAGACACTTTACTTTAAAGCACTAACTTTTAGTATGAAAATTGACACTTATATAATCATAATATTTACCTTTAGTAAAGATTATTTTACTTTTAGTAAGTTAAAACATATTTTAAGTATCTATTTTTACACTTTTAATATGATTAGAATTACTTTAAGTATTAAAAGTGACCATAAAATAGTATAGTTACCCTTTTTGGACTTGTAATTTATGTCTTTAAGGTTGTAATTGAAGTGTTTTAGCTATTCTATTTAGTTACACCCTAACTAAGCCTTTGAATTCTATCACGAAAAATAGCTTCGATACTCAGTTTTATGTCCTTAATATAAAATGCTACATTTATAGGACAAAACTTCCGTAATTCGTAACTATTTTACATCTATTTCTCTCATAACAAAGTCTAATACGTAATTTGGTTCAACAAGTTCATTTTTTCAACAAACAAAAAAACCTTCCATTTCTGAAAGGTTTTATATTCTCATTTTGATTTACAATTTAATAAGATTGCTTCGTTCCTTGCAATGATAAACTGCTTACATATTCCTTCTATACTGACCTCCTACTTCAAATAATCCTGAAGTAATTTGACCTAACGTACAATATTTAGTAGCATCCATTAGTAATTCGAAAATATTTTCGTTTTTAATGGCAGCTTCTTGCAATAAGTTAATTTGTTCTTTCACTTTCTCTGCATTTCCTTTATGCAAGTTCTCTAATGTTTTAATTTGGAATAATTTTTCTTCTTCTGTTGCACGAATTACCTCCGCAGGGATAACCGTTGGTGAACCTTTCGAACTTAAGAAAGTATTCACACCAATAATAGGGAATTCGCCAGTATGTTTTAAGGTCTCATAATACAAGGATTCTTCTTGAATTTTACTTCTTTGATACATGGTTTCCATTGCTCCCAATACGCCTCCTCTTTCGGTAATTCTATCAAATTCTAAAAGAACAGCTTCTTCAACTAAATCGGTTAATTCTTCAATAATAAAAGAACCTTGAATCGGGTTTTCGTTTTTCGCTAAACCTAATTCTTTATTGATAATCAACTGAATTGCCATGGCTCTACGTACCGATTCTTCAGTTGGCGTTGTAATTGCTTCATCATAGGCATTAGTATGCAATGAATTACAGTTGTCATAAATGGCATACAATGCTTGTAAGGTCGTACGAATATCATTAAAATCAATTTCCTGTGCATGTAAAGAACGACCAGAAGTTTGAATATGGTATTTCAACATTTGTGCTCTTTCGTTGGCTCCGTATTTTAATTTTAACGCTTTTGCCCAAATTTTACGTGCTACACGACCAATTACAGCATATTCAGGATCAATACCATTAGAGAAGAAAAATGATAAATTAGGACCAAAATCGTTGATGTTCATTCCTCTACTTAGGTAATATTCCACATAAGTGAAACCATTTGCTAAAGTAAAAGCCAATTGTGTAATTGGATTAGCACCTGCTTCTGCTATATGATAGCCCGAAATCGAAACCGAATAGAAATTACGAACATTCTCTTTAATGAAATATTCCTGAACATCTCCCATTAAACGTAGCGCGAACTCTGTAGAGAAAATACAAGTATTTTGCGCTTGATCTTCTTTTAAAATATCCGCTTGAACTGTTCCTCGAACTTGTGCTAATGTTTTAATTTTAATATCTTGATATACATCTGCTGGTAATACTTGATCTCCTGTAACTCCTAAAAGCATCAGTCCCAAACCATCGTTTCCTTCTGGTAAAGCTCCATTATAAACAGGTCTTTCTGTTCCTTTTGCCGCATAGATAGCTTTGATTTTTGCTTCAACCTCGGCTTCTAATCCATTTTCTTTAATATATTTTTCACAATTTTGATCAATTGCAGCATTCATAAAGAAACCAAGCAACATTGGTGCCGGTCCATTAATCGTCATCGAAACAGAAGTTGCTGGGTGACTTAAATCGAAGCCAGAATATAATTTCTTAGCATCGTCTAAACAACAAATAGAAACTCCAGCATTACCAATTTTACCATAAATATCGGGTCTATGATCTGGATCATTTCCATAAAGTGTTACCGAATCAAAAGCGGTTGACAAACGTTTGGCTGGCATACCTAAACTCACATAATGGAATCGGCGGTTAGTACGCTCTGGACCTCCTTCACCAGCAAACATACGCGTTGGATCTTCTCCTTCACGTTTGAATGGATACAATCCAGACGCAAATGGAAATTCACCAGGTACATTTTCTTGTAAATTCCATCTTAAAATATCACCCCAAGCTTGGTACTTTGGTAAGGCTATTTTAGGAATTTGTGTATGTGATAACGACTCACTATGTGTTTTAATTTCAATTACTTTATCCCTTACTTTAAATGAGTAAATAGGATTTTTGTATTTGTTTACTTTGTCATCCCAAGTTTGAATCACTTCCCAATTGTAAGGATCTAAATTCATTTTAACGCGGTCAAATTCTTTCAATAAAAGCGATACAAAATCTTTGTTAGAATCGTTAATTTGCATAGAGGATTCAACGATTCCTGCTTTATCTATTTGAGGGAAGTTTCCATTTACCGATTCTATCGTTTTGAAAATTCCGTATAACTTTTGTGCAACTTCAACTTGTGTTAAAACGGTTTCGTCATATTTACGGTTGTTTTCTGCAATTTCCGACAAATAACGGGTTCTATGTGGTGGAATGACAAAAATTTTCTCGCTCATCTCGCGAGTAATAACAAAATTTGAGCGCAAATCAGAATCTGTTTTTTCAACAATTTTGTCCATAATCGCCTTGTAGAGCGTATTCATTCCTGGATCATTAAATTGTGACGCAATAGTTCCGAAAACAGGCATATCATCAGGATTTACATCCCAAAGATTATGATTGCGTTGGTATTGTTTTTTCACATCACGAATTGCATCTAAAGCACCTCGTTTATCAAATTTATTTAACGCAACTAAATCCGCAAAATCTAACATGTCGATTTTCTCTAATTGAGTAGCAGCACCAAATTCTGGAGTCATTACATATAAAGAAACATCGGAATGATCCATGATTTCAGTATCCGATTGTCCAATTCCTGAAGTTTCTAACACAATTAAATCATATTTTGCGGCTTTCAGTACTTGAATAGCTTCTGCAACATATTTAGATAATGCCAAATTGGATTGACGAGTAGCTAATGAGCGCATATATACTCTAGGATTATTAATCGCATTCATGCGTATTCTATCTCCTAAAAGTGCTCCTCCAGTTTTACGTTTAGATGGGTCAACCGAAATTAAACCTATGGTTTTGTTTGGAAAATCAATTAAAAAACGACGTACTAATTCATCTACTAATGATGACTTTCCAGCTCCACCTGTCCCTGTAATCCCAAGTACCGGTATTTTAGATGTTTCATTTGCTGCGTGAATTTTATCTAAAATCGGTTTTGCAATTTCCGGAAAATTTTCAGCTGCCGAAATAACACGTGCAATTTCTCTTGGATTTTTATTCTCTAAACAATCAGCCTCGTTTGTTAACTGATCTCCGATAGGAAAATCAGCTCGCTTCACTAAGTCATTAATCATTCCTTGAAGCCCCATTGCACGACCATCGTCTGGAGAATATACTTTCTCAATCCCATATTGATGCAATTCTTCAATTTCTACTGGAAGTATTACGCCACCACCACCAGCAAATATTTTAATGTGACCCGCTCCTTTTTCTGCAAGCAAATCAAACATATATTTTAGGTATTCAGTATGCCCACCTTGGTAAGACGTCATAGCAATTGCATTCGCATCTTCTTGTATAGCTGTGTTTACAACCTCTTCCACGCTTCTATCATGCCCCAAGTGAATTACTTCACAGCCTGTAGCTTGAATAATTCTACGCATTATATTAATAGCCGCATCATGACCATCAAAAAGTGATGCTGCAGTAACTATTCTTACTTTATTATTAGGAATATAAGGTTGTTGTTGTTCCATGTGTAATTTTATCTAAAATTTTGTAGCGCAATTTACGAATTTATCATTTTATAAATAACAATGATGAATATAAAAATCAATAATTTGTTGTAAAATCAATCACTATTATCTTATCTAAAATCTTGGTTGCGTAAAATCAATTTATCTAACTTATACAAATATAATTCACAATTTTTCTTCTTTTCATAGCAAATAATGTGACTGCCACATACAAAAAATGCATTTCAGCGATTAAAAAATACATTTTAACGATTTAAATAAAATTATTTTTTTTATAATTTCAAAAAAAAACAAGTAAATATACCTTTACACAAGAAATAATGAAGTAGTCTTCTTGCTTACATAATAAATAAACAAGATAGTTATCTTTCTTTATACTAATTTCATGTACTATTTGTTTTTTTTGGGGATTACATAATGTAGTAAATACATTATTTAGTAATGAAAGAATTAAAAATTAATACTGAAACAATAATTATTTTAATTATTCTATTATGATAAAACGCTCTAAATAAAATTAAAAGGTCGATTTAGTTTTATTAAGGTACAGCATTTTTATTATTAAAGATTCGTTGAATTTTATTCAACAAAAAGTGAAGGATTTATAGTCAAACCAATTTTTAATGTTTTAGTTTATTATTTTTGTAAAAGAGGGCGGTTTTAAATGACCGCTCTTTTTTTATGCATACTCCCCTAAAAAATCATCAAATTAATAAAAACAAAAAACCCTAATCAGTTATGATTAGGGTTTTCAAAAGAAAGGCGACGACATACTCTCCCACAAAATTGCAGTACCATCTGCGCTGTCGGGCTTAACTTCTCTGTTCGGAATGGGAAGAGGTGAGCCCCGACGCAATAATCACCTTAAGAGGTTTCATTGCTTTGAGCAATATTTCTAATTAGTAAATATCTTTCAACATTGAATAATTAGAACAATATCTTAACATATTGAGACAAGAAAATTTATTTTTTATTAGAAAGTGACTCCCTGCACCTTACGGTGCAGGAATACGTACATAAGCTTATGGGTTATTAGTACTACTCGACTATGACATTACTGCCTTTACATCTATAGCCTATCAACGTGGTCATCTTCCACGACCCTTAAAAGAAATCTCATCTTATGGTGGGTTTCGCGCTTATATGCTTTCAGCGCTTATCCCTTCCAAACGTAGCTACTCTGCAGTGCTCCTGGCGGAACAACAGATACACCAGAGGTTTGTCCAATTCGGTCCTCTCGTACTAGAATCAGATCCATTCAAATTTCTAACGCCCACAGTAGATAGAGACCGAACTGTCTCACGACGTTCTGAACCCAGCTCGCGTGCCACTTTAATGGGCGAACAGCCCAACCCTTGGGACCTTCTCCAGCCCCAGGATGTGACGAGCCGACATCGAGGTGCCAAACCCCCCCGTCGATATGAGCTCTTGGGGGAGATCAGCCTGTTATCCCCGGCGTACCTTTTATCCTTTGAGCGATGGCCCTTCCATACGGAACCACCGGATCACTATGCTCTACTTTCGTACCTGATCGACCTGTATGTCTCTCAGTCAAGCTCCCTTATACCATTGCACTCTACGCACGGTTACCAAGCGTGCTGAGGGAACCTTTAGAAGCCTCCGTTACTCTTTTGGAGGCGACCACCCCAGTCAAACTACCCACCAAACAATGTCCCCCACTTTTGCGGGGTTAGGCCTCAGACAAGCAAAGGGTGGTATTTCAACAATGACTCCACAACGCCTAGCGACGCCACTTCATAGTCTCCCACCTATCCTACACATCACGTGTCCAAGGTCAATATTAAGCTATAGTAAAGGTGCACAGGGTCTTTTCGTCCCACTGCGGGTAATCGGCATCTTCACCGATACTACAATTTCACCGAGCTCATGGCTGAGACAGTGTCCAGATCGTTACACCATTCGTGCAGGTCGGAACTTACCCGACAAGGAATTTCGCTACCTTAGGACCGTTATAGTTACGGCCGCCGTTTACTGGGGCTTCAATTCAATGCTTCTCCGAAGATAACATCTCCTCTTAACCTTCCAGCACCGGGCAGGTGTCAGGCCCTATACTTCATCTTACGATTTTGCAGAGCCCTGTGTTTTTGATAAACAGTCGCCTGGACCTTTTCACTGCGGCCAGCATTACTGCTGGCGACCTTTCTCCCGAAGTTACAGGTCTATTTTGCCTAATTCCTTAGCCATGAATCTCTCGAGCACCTTAGGATTCTCTCCTCAACTACCTGTGTCGGTTTACGGTACGGGTACTTATAATCTAAGTTTAGAAACTTTTCTTGGAAGCCCTTAGGCACACTATCCCTTTGTCCGAAGACGCCGAGTACTATCGTATATCACCAAAATCTACGGATTTGCCTATAGATCTTATAGCTAAATACTTCAACGAACTATTCCGTCAGTTCGCGGTGCTTTCATCACTCCGTCATTCCATCACAATTATAAGTAGTACGGGAATATTAACCCGTTGGCCATCGACTTCTCCTTTCGGATGCGCCTTAGGACCCGACTAACCCACAGCTGATTAGCATAGCTGTGGAAACCTTAGTTTTTCGGTGTGCGGGTTTCTCGCCCGCATTATCGTTACTTATGCCTACATTTTCTTTTCTAAATAGTCCAGCAATACTCACATATCACCTTCAACCCAATTTAGAATGCTCCCCTACCACTCCGTAGAGTCCATAGCTTCGGTAGTATACTTATGCCCGATTATTATCCATGCTCGTCCGCTCGACTAGTGAGCTGTTACGCACTCTTTAAATGAATGGCTGCTTCCAAGCCAACATCCTAGCTGTCTGGGCAGACAAACCGCGTTTTTTCAACTTAGTATACATTTGGGGACCTTAGCCGATGGTCTGGGTTCTTTCCCTCTCGGACATGGACCTTAGCACCCATGCCCTCACTGCTAAAAATCATTATATAGCATTCGGAGTTTGTCAGGAATTGGTAGGTGGTGAAACCCCCGCATCCAATCAGTAGCTCTACCTCTATATAACTAATTTAGCGCTGCACCTAAATGCATTTCGGGGAGTACGAGCTATTTCCGAGTTTGATTGGCCTTTCACCCCTACCCACAGGTCATCCCAAGACTTTTCAACGTCAACGGGTTCGGACCTCCACTTTGGGTTAACAAAGCTTCATCCTGCCCATGGGTAGATCACACGGTTTCGCGTCTACCATTACTGACTCAGGCGCCCTATTCAGACTCGCTTTCGCTACGGATCCATACCTGAAGTACTTATCCTTGCCAGCAACGGTAACTCGTAGGCTCATTATGCAAAAGGCACGCCGTCACCCCACGAAAGGGCTCCGACCGCTTGTAAGCGTATGGTTTCAGGATCTTTTTCACTCCGTTATTCACGGTTCTTTTCACCTTTCCCTCACGGTACTGGTTCACTATCGGTCTCTCAGGAGTATTTAGCCTTAGCGGATGGTCCCGCCAGTTTCACACAGGGTTTCACGTGCCCCGCGCTACTCAGGATACCACTATCCTTATCTTCTCTTACTTATACGGGACTATCACCCTCTTTGGTTAACCTTTCCAGGTTATTCTAATTCAATCCAAAAGAAATCTCGTGGTCCTACAACCCCAAAATTGCCGTAACAACTCTGGTTTGGGCTAATCCGCGTTCGCTCGCCACTACTTACGGAATCACTTTTGTTTTCTTCTCCTCCGCCTACTTAGATGTTTCAGTTCAGCGGGTTTGCCTCCTATCGGATACTATGTCTTCAACATAGTGGGTTGCCCCATTCGGATATCTACGGATCAATTCGTGTGTGCCAATCCCCGTAGCTTTTCGCAGCTTATCACGTCCTTCTTCGCCTCTGAGAGCCTAGGCATTCCCCATACGCCCTTATTTTGCTTATTGTACTTGTTTTATCAAGTGTTATATACTATACAACACCCGAAATTTGTGCTTTCTATTATATTTTTATTTTTTCTTTTCTCAATATGTCAATGAACGGTTTTCTAATAATTAGTCCTTAGTAATTAGTAACTAGTTTTCACTAATACTTTTCACTATTCACTATTCACTCGAATAGTGGAGAATATCGGAGTCGAACCGATGACCTCCTGCGTGCAAGGCAGGCGCTCTAGCCAGCTGAGCTAATCCCCCGTTTCTTTAGTGATCAGTTAACAGTTTTTAGTTAACACTACTTAAAACGGTTAGCAAACCTCTAGAATTTCCTCTTAAAACTTTAAAATAGTAGTCCCGGGCAGACTCGAACTGCCGACCCCTACATTATCAGTGTAGTACTCTAACCAGCTGAGCTACGAGACTCTGTTTCTTTAAGTTTTATTGTATTATTTGAACCAACAGCGAGAGTAAATGCTATATAAAACACTAATCTATATCTTTCTCTAGAAAGGAGGTGTTCCAGCCGCACCTTCCGGTACGGCTACCTTGTTACGACTTAGCCCCAGTTACTAGTTTTACCCTAGGCAGCTCCTTACGGTCACCGACTTCAGGTACCCCCAGCTTCCATGGCTTGACGGGCGGTGTGTACAAGGCCCGGGAACGTATTCACCGGATCATGGCTGATATCCGATTACTAGCGATTCCAGCTTCACGGAGTCGAGTTGCAGACTCCGATCCGAACTGAGACCGGTTTTGAAGATTCGCATCATGTCACCATGTAGCTGCTCTCTGTACCGGCCATTGTAGCACGTGTGTGGCCCAGGACGTAAGGGCCGTGATGATTTGACGTCATCCCCACCTTCCTCACGGTTTGCACCGGCAGTCTCGTTAGAGTTCCCGACTTTACTCGCTGGCAACTAACGACAGGGGTTGCGCTCGTTATAGGACTTAACCTGACACCTCACGGCACGAGCTGACGACAACCATGCAGCACCTTGAAAGACGTCCGAAGAAATTACTGTTTCCAATAACGTCGTCTCCCATTTAAGCCCTGGTAAGGTTCCTCGCGTATCATCGAATTAAACCACATGCTCCACCGCTTGTGCGGGCCCCCGTCAATTCCTTTGAGTTTCACACTTGCGTGCGTACTCCCCAGGTGGGATACTTATCACTTTCGCTTAGCCACTCAGATAAAATCCGAACAGCTAGTATCCATCGTTTACGGCGTGGACTACCAGGGTATCTAATCCTGTTCGCTACCCACGCTTTCGTCCATCAGCGTCAATCCATTAGTAGTAACCTGCCTTCGCAATTGGTATTCCATGTAATATCTAAGCATTTCACCGCTACACTACATATTCTAGTTACTTCCTAAAAATTCAAGCCCTACAGTATCAATGGCAGTTTCCTAGTTGAGCTAGGAGATTTCACCACTGACTTATAAGGCCGCCTACGGACCCTTTAAACCCAATGATTCCGGATAACGCTTGGATCCTCCGTATTACCGCGGCTGCTGGCACGGAGTTAGCCGATCCTTATTCCTACAGTACCGTCAAGCCTCTACTCGTAGAGGTGTTTCTTCCTGTATAAAAGCAGTTTACAACCCATAGGGCAGTCATCCTGCACGCGGCATGGCTGGATCAGGCTTGCGCCCATTGTCCAATATTCCTCACTGCTGCCTCCCGTAGGAGTCTGGTCCGTGTCTCAGTACCAGTGTGGGGGATCTCCCTCTCAGGACCCCTACCCATCATCGTCTTGGTAAGCCGTTACCTTACCAACTAACTAATGGGACGCATGCTCATCTTGTACCGTTGGAACTTTAATAATCAGAAGATGCCTTCCAATAATACTATGAGGTATTAATCCAAATTTCTCTGGGCTATCCCCCTGTACAAGGTAGATTGCATACGCGTTACGCACCCGTGCGCCGGTCTCAAGGAAGCAAGCTTCCTCTACCCCTCGACTTGCATGTGTTAGGCCTGCCGCTAGCGTTCATCCTGAGCCAGGATCAAACTCTTCATCGTATATTTTTTATATTGTACGATAAAAACTAGTGTGTTTAATTCGCCTCTACTCTCTTATTTTTATAATTTAAATCACTCTAAATTATGCTGTCAATTCAATATGTCTATGAACGTGTCTTTCGTATTTTAAACCCCTAACTCCAAAACTTGCGTCTCTGTGTTAGCGGCTGCAAAACTACAACCTTCTTTTTAATCTCGCAAGATTTATTTGATATTTTTTTATCTTAAATCTCACTCAATATGTATCTGAACTTCGCCTGTTTTGCGGGGTGCAAAGATAATTAGTTTTTTAATTCCGACAAGCTTTTTTGAAAATATTTTTTTTCTTTTCTTAAAAACCCAAAACTCTCGTTTTATCTTCATTAATCTACCAAAGAACCTCTGCGGTAATGCGGGTGCAAAAGTAGTCACTTTTTATTAGTTTCCTAATGTTTTTGAAACTATTTTTAAATATATTTTTTAGCACTTTAATTTTCAATCACTTACAATAAAAACTTTTTTTTCTTACCAAATTGCATATCCTTCTATAATACCCTTTACGCTTTCTATATACAGCATACCAAACATCATCTAAAAAAAATAAACTAAAAGCATCCCTACTTTTATATGGTCTGTTTCTCCTTAATCTTTTGACAAATCTTGTGATTCACGCATTTTGGCTGCTTTTGAACGCCATGTTAAATAAGCTTAGTTTTTTTTATATTTACAGAAACAAACTAACAAACATAAAAAATGACTAACATTTCTAAAGAGCGAATTTTGTCTCTAGATACTTTACGTGGATTTGATATGTTTTGGATCATTGGTGGTGACATCTTATTCAAAACATTAGGGCAACAAACTTCTTGGACTTGGGCAGATACCATGGCAAAACAAATGGATCACGCAACATGGGACGGATTTTATGCCTATGATCTCATTTTCCCATTATTCATGTTTATCTCAGGAATTGCCATACCATTTGCTTTATTTGGAAAACTAGAAAAAAACATACCTAAAAAGACAATATATTTTAAAGTTATTAAAAGAGCTATTATTCTAATTCTTCTAGGACTTGTCTATAATGGAATTCTAAATTTACAATTTGAAACCCTTAGAATAGCAAGTGTTTTAGGGCAAATTGGTCTCGCTTATCTAATAGGATCAATTATTGCCATAAACTTTCGAACATTTAAATCCATTACCATCTGGATTATAACCATATTAATCTTTTATACTTTCCTACAATTAATAGTACCTGTACCCAATCATGGAGCTGGAATCCTAACCCCTGAAGGATCTATCAATGGCTATATAGACCAAATATTCCTACCAGGTAAACTTTATGGAAAAGTATTTGATCCCGAAGGGTTACTCTGTATTTTTTCTGCTTCGGCAATTACTTTAATGGGAACATTGGCTGGTCTCATTTTAAAATCAACCGTTTTTAGTCCATATAAAAAAGTAATGCTCTATTCAATTATTGGTACTTGCTTAATTATTTTAGCATTACTACTCAACAACTGGTATCCTATTATTAAATCTATTTGGACTTCTACTTTTAATCTTCTAACAGGTGGAATTAGCTTTATTTTATTAGCTCTTTTTTATCTTATAATTGATATTTGGAAATTTCAAAAATGGACATTTTTTTTTCGAGTTATCGGATTAAACTCTATTGCAATATACATGGCAACTTGCATTATTGACTTTAAAGCTACTGCTGTTTTTTTATTTAGTGGTTTTGCTTCTTTATTTAGCGATTTACAACCTGTTGTTATTCTATTAGGTGTCATAGCTGTTGAATGGGCTTTTCTTTACTTTTTATATAAAAAAAATGTTTTTATTAAAGTATAACAAAACAAGCAGTACCTTTCAAGGTTTACATTACTAATTTTATTTTTTTTACAGGTATTTATCATTACAATCTGGCTATAAGTGCCTATACTCCAATAAACCGAAGAAATGAAATAATGAATACCTATAAAAAAATAAGTACAAATGGATAAAACAGAACTTCTGACTTTAGTTTTTATATTCTACTATCAAAAATAGGTACTAAAAAAATAGTTGTATCCATTCTGAAACAACATTATCTTTATTCAAATAAATAAGTGTCAAACCTATTGTGTCATTAAATCCATGTATTAATACAAGTAAAAGTAAATTGTTTCTGTTTTTATTAAACAGCAATGAAATAAAGAATGACCATAAAAATGTAGAAACCATTCCTGCTCTACCTTGGTATATATGAGAAATCCCAAAATAAACTGAAGTAATAAACGCAGATATTAACCAATTTTTATTAGAATTTCCAAACAATTCTGCTAATGACTTCATATAATAACCTCTAAAAAGAAATTCCTCCCCAAAAGCGGCAAAAATCCACATGACAATCATCAAAATAAAATAGCCCACAAAATTCCCTCTAATATCCTCCAAAGATGATAAGTCAAAATCGCCCAAATAATATTGGAGGACAGGATCAATACAGCTAAAGCAAATAAAAAATAAAAATGATATTAGTAAGCTTTTTATAACCACATTCCTTTCCATTTTTTTTCCAATTCCAAACTTTGACCATTCAAAATTACTTCCCCATAAAATTAAAAATGCAATGCCTAGCCCGAAAAAAAATACAAAATTTCGGTCTATAAAACCAAATATTGGAGCAATGAGCATGGTTAATATGACAATATATGGTTTTGATAAAAAATTGTAAATACTTGATTTCATAATCTCAATCTTTTTACAATGCTACTTTTTTTCCATTCGCTTTTAAACGGAAATAGTTTTTCTCTTTTATTAATAAGCCTTCAGACTTTTTGTTAGGCCAATTTTTATTATAATCCTTTGGATGTTTTACATCAATTGCAAAGACTTTTCCATCATATATTTTTTTTATTGACCATTGCAATGTATGCCCAACAATAATATCTTTTGCATTAAACTTTTTAATTCCTTTTTCAACTTCTTCTTGCGACAAATCTTCATTAAAATACCCTCTGTACCAACAAATTCCTTTTTGGTTAGACAGAATGAATTGTTCAAGAGTTTCTTTAGGTTTTGGATAATAAGAATGGTAATAATTCGCTCTATTTATCTGGTTCACTTTTTCAATTGACACATCATATTTTACTATATCTGGATGAATACCTCCATGCGCAAAAAGATGCCCGTTAATAAGCTCCATTGTGTTTTTAGAAGCCATCCACTTCCCTAGAAAAGAGTCTTTATTATACAAATCGTGATGCTGTTTTCCTAAAATATTTGCAACAGCATAATACTTGTAGGAAGCAGATTCATATTTTCCTTGCATATTATAGAGTTCGTGATTTCCTATAATGAAATGCACTTTCCCACCTTGTTTTTTAGCTTCTTGTTCCAATTTATATATAAACCAAAGTACTTGAGTTGTTGAAAAACCTCTATCTACAAAATCTCCTAATAAAACTAAATGGCCTTTCTTAAAAATCCAATTTAAATCGGAATCTAAAACTTTATTAGCAATTAAAAAATCTCTAAATGTTTTATAACTGCTCTCAATATCAGAAATGGCAATTATAGGTTGATTATCAGAATAGGTTGTTTCGGGTATTTCAAACTCCGATTGTATATTAAAATCAAAACGAGAAGCATCTAGAGAGAAATAGCAAGACGCAGGGATAAGCTCATTAATAGCATGTTTGGTTTTGTCAAGATAAAACCCGTCTGTTTTATTCCCTCTTATATAATTTACATTTAGTGTACTATCGTTTTCATAAAACACATAAGGACCTTCTTTTTCCAAATTCATTTTTAATGAATTACTTCCATATTCAAAGCTTCCGTTGAAGCAAACTAAAACAGTAATACCAATTACTAATAAAACCAAGATGGTTCCAAATACGTTTTTTAGATATAGTATAATTCTTTTTTTCATCTAATTTTCGTTTTAAATTTTTAAAAGACCAAATATATTGAGCCATCATAGGATAAATAAATATTTGTGACATACGTCCTTTTGAGTTATATAAATAACAAATTATGTAGCCTACAATATAGTTATCACACCATGCTGCCGATACAACCCTCAATAATTAACAATCATCACTATTATTTTTTTGACCATTTATTTATATTATTTTTACACTATGATATCTCTTTTAAAAAGAAACAATTGGTTTGTCGTTAAAATTTCAGTTTTAATAAGTATTCTAATTCCATTAGGCATAATTACCTACGAAACTGTTATACTTGGAAATAATGCTGTGGTTTTTCTCGATAATTATCCATCAGCAATAGCAATTATTGTAATAATATACTATTGTTTATTACTTTTAGGCGGTATTCTTTGGATTACTATTCAACTAAAATCTGTTTTAAATTTAAAAAACGAAACAAAAAAAAACGAATTACAACACTTGCAAAGTCAGGTGAATCCTCATTTCTTTTTTAATATGCTCAATACTATTTATGGAACAATTGATAAAGACACAAATACAGCAAAAAATCTTATTTTAAAACTTTCAGATTTAATGCGATATAGTATCTATGAAGGCGAAAAGAACACGGTTGCTCTGCACGAAGAGATCTCCTATATGAAGAATTATATCACATTACATAGAATAAGGTATAACAAAAAAATTGACATTCAATTAAATACCGATTTAGCCAATCAAAATATACAAATTAAACCCCTTTTGTTAATCATCCTGTTAGAAAATGCTTTTAAACACGGTGTGGAAAATTTGAGAGAAAACACCTATGTTACCATAGACATAAGAAGTAATGATAAAACACTCGATTTTAAAATAGAAAATAATTTTGACGAAAAGGAAATTCCAAAAGAAAGTGGCATAGGACTCAAAAATTTAAAAAGAAGACTTGAATTAGCATATCCCAAAAAGCATAAATTAACAATTCAAAAAAATAACATCGTGTTTTTAGCCCAATTACAATTACAGTTATGATTACCTATTTAATTATTGATGATGAAAATATAGCACACGATATTATAAAAGGATATTGTGATGTATTACCCAATATGAAATTGCTAAAAAATTGCTATGATGCCATTGACGCGTTAGCGTTTTTACAAGAGAATAATGTAGATCTCATTTTTTTAGATTTAAATATGCCCAAACTAAAAGGGTTTGATTTTTTAAAAACATTATCCAAGCCACCAACAGTAATTGTAACAACTGCACATAAAGAACAAGCATTAGAAGGTTATGAATTAAATGTGGTTGATTATTTATTGAAACCATTTAGCTTTGAGAGGTTCTTAAAAGCCATAAATAAAACGTGTCATTCAAAAAGCCATTTAGGACAATTAGAGCCGCTCATAATAACAGAAGAACAACAAATTTTCTTATATAGTGATAAAAAGCACATTCAAGTTAATTTAAACGATATTCTATTTATAGAAGCAGCGGGAAACTATTGTAAAATTATTCTAAAAGAAAATCAAATAGTAATTAGAGAAAAAATATCTGATCTTTTAGAAAAACTATCGTCAAATAAATTTCTACAAGTTCATAAATCATTTATCGTTTCTAAAGATAATATTAACGCTATAGAAGGTAATAGAATACTAATCAAAGAACATCAAATACCAATAGGAAAGTTGTATAAAATGAAAGTTTCCGATTTCTTAAAACTGTAACCATAGTGCTTGATATAGAATCAATAAACTTTCCCTATTCTAGTCTAAGAATTCAACCACGATTTACTCCCCTTTTAGTATTGGTGCTTTTGTGTTCAATGATTACAATGCATTGCTTCATCTGTTCGCTTTGCTCATCTACCCAAGAGGTGAAAATGAATACCTATAAAAAACACTAAAAACTTACGAATAAACCTTAGTTTTTAATGGTTGTTCCTGTTGATCTCAATTTTAGATAGGATAATTAAAATTAGAATATTTAGAATAAGAATGTAATCTGTTCGATAATTTCATCACCAACTTTGAAAATAAAAATTAGCATTGATAAAATTAATATAGCTAAATTTAGTAAAGACAATTTAAAAACTTTTTTAGCTTTTTCCTTTAGTGCTTTTAATAATACAATTAATGAAGTTATAATTGCAATTGTAAAGCATAAACATGGATAAAATGTCCAATCACTAAAATGTTGTATTCCAAATTCTTTATAATATAAGAATCCAAACTCATAAGCATTAACTGAGTATTCTTTTTTTAACGCAGCTAAACGTAAATCTTTTTGATGTTTATTTTTTCTTTTTAAAGAATCGTTCTTCTGCTTTAGAACTTCTTTATTGATTTCTGAATTCACAATAACTCCATCATGAAGTTGATATTCAAGAATTGTGCTGTCTGCACATGTTTGAAACATTGGTAAAAAACAAATAATAAAGATTGTAATAGAGAAAAATTTGATTACTTTTTTCATAGTTCTGTGGCTTTTAGAATAACAGCTAACTTATTTATAGGCACTATAAATAGCGTTTTCAAAAATGTTGTTTTTCTTCTTAAAAAATCATCAAAAAAGCTCTTTATTTTCAGCAAACTTTTGTATTTACATGTGTATAAATTGTTGTAGTTCTCCTATTATCTTGTCCTAATAATTTTTGTATGTTCTTAAGTTAAAAAACAAACGGGAGTAGTCATTAGATAATATAAACTCATTTAATGCTTCAGGCTCAAACCATAATTGAAGTCAATTAAGACTTCTGCCTGAAAGGAACTTAAAAAAAGTATATTTAACAAGCTAATAACTACTTCCGTCGGCTTTAATAATTCAAACTCAATCCAACGCCAAATCCCATATCGCTATCATAGTGTGTTCTGAATCCTAAATTTTTCTCTACAATATAATTCAGCCCAACCATATACTCTTTGTCCGTATTGATCATAAAAGATGCCCTAAGTCGTTTTGAAACCGGTATATCTTCTCGTCTTAGTTGTATTCTTACATTTCCGTCATGATACATTTCTGCTTGAAAGATAACAAGCATTGGTAAAGTATAAGCAAGACCAACACTAAATTGTGTACGGTTGTCTTTGGTGTTTTTTTGACCAAATAGATTTCTTTCTTGTTCATCAATCCCCAATTTTCTGTGTCGCCAATCAAAACCCACAAAAGGCATTAGCCATTGGTTTCTGCCAACATACCTTCCAATGTGCGTTTCACTTTCATAACCGTGATGGTCGTTATAGCCCAAACGCCATTCCGTACCAAAGCTCCAACGCGTATTTTGTAACATTACCATACCATCATTTCCGTTGGTTGCAAAATCATTTTGAGCCATAAAATGGTTTTGGTTGCTTTCATTTTGCAGTTTTTTGTATGCCCATTTTTTATCTAGTAAGAAGGGGTTTGATTCTTGGGTCTCATAACTAAATACTCGGTTCATTCCTGCCATCATATGGTATAGAATATGGCAATGAAAAAACCAATCGCCTTCCAAATTAGCTTCAAACTCAATTACATTGGTTTCCATTGGCATTATGTCTAATACGTTTTTAAGTGGTGCATAATCACCTTGTCCGTTAATTACCCTGAAATCATGTCCGTGCAAATGCATTGGGTGACGCATCATGGAGTTATTGTAAAGCGTAATTCGTACAATTTCGCCTTTCTTTATCAAAATTTTATCTGTTTCCGAAAGTACTTTGTTGTCCATACTCCACACATAGCGATTCATATTTCCTGTTAATTCAAATCTCAACTCTTTTATTGGTGCATTTGCTGGAAGTGTCGTTTTTGTAGGCGATTTTAGCATGGCATAATTAAGCGTTACTATTGCTGAATTTGTTGTCGAATGACTTCCGTGATTACTATGGTCTGTACCGTCCATTTTCATTTCGGGCATTTTATTTTGCTTTTTTTCTCCTGAAATTTCTGGATACATTACTGTGTTCATATCCATTTTTTGAAGACTCATATCCATTCCCATATCGTTCATAGTACCGTCCATATTCATCATATCGTTCATCATTTTCATCCCTTCAAAATATTTCAGTTTTGGCAAAGGACTTACCAACTGTTTGATACCTGAACCAATATAAATAGATGCTGATTTAGTGCGGTCTTCTGGTGTGACAAGAAATTCAAAAGCCGTGTCTTCTGCTGGAATTGTTACAATAACATCATAAGTCTCAGAAACCCCAATAATTAATCTATCAACTTCAACAGGTTCAACATCATTACCATCATTGGCAACTACTGTTATTTTTCCACCTGCATAAGTAAGCCAAAAATAGGACGATGCTCCACCGTTTGAAATTCGTAACCGCACTTTATCGCCTGCTTTAAATTGTGAAAGTTGGCTTTCATTTTTCCCATTTATCAAAAATTTATCATAATAAATATCACTCACATCCATTGCCAACATTCTTTTCCATTCGTTTGTCAATTTGGTTTTAAAATGTCCTTCTATCATGGCTTCTAAATAACTTTGTGTTGTCCCTTTTTTAATAGCAAACCAATCCGAAGCATTATGCAACATTCGGTGAACATTTTCAGGTTTGTAGTTTGTCCATTCACTTAAAATAATGGGAACACTTGGTAAATCGTCAATTTCTTTTCTAAAAGTTCGGTCATCTTGCTTTTTAAGTAAAATTAGTGAACCATACATTCCAATTTGCTCTTGTAAACCGCTATGACTATGATACCAATGTGTTCCGTTTTGAATAATTGGAAAACGATAAATATGCGTTGTGTTTGGTTCAATAGGCATTTGAGTTAAAAAAGGAACACCGTCTTCTTTGTTTGGCAAATACAAACCGTGCCAATGCAATGAGGTGCTTTCTTTGAGTCTGTTATGAACGTAGATTTCAGCTATGTCGCCTTCGGTAAAAATTAAAGTTGGCATTGGAATTTGTCCATTTACTGCAATCGCTCGTTTTTCTTTTCCTGCAAAATTAACAAGCGTGTCAGTAACGTAAAGGTCATATCGCACCACTTTTTGGGCGAATACGGTAACAGTTGCCATTAGTAATACTACTAACAGCAACAATTTTTTATGAAAATATTCTTTTGTTTTCATTTAAGATCATCATTATTTAAATCGCTTTTGTTCTTAATCGAAGGGCATTTGCTATTACAGAAACAGAACTGAAACTCATAGCCAATGCCGCTATCATAGGTGAGAGTAATATTCCAAAAAAAGGAAATAAAACACCCGCAGCAATAGGCACCCCTAATGTATTATAAATCAGTGCAAAGAAAAGATTCTGCTTAATATTTTTCATTACTGCATTACTTAAATTTATGGCTTTTACGATTCCGTGCAAATCGCCTTTCACCAAGGTAATCATGGCACTTTCTATGGCAACATCTGTACCTGTTCCCATTGCAATACCTATGTCACTTTTGGCTAATGCTGGTGCGTCATTAATACCATCTCCCGCCATTGCAACTACACTGCCTTTCTTTTGAAGATTTTCAACTTCTTTCAATTTATCTTCTGGTAACATACTGGCTTTAAAATCGGCAAGATTAAGTTCTGTTGCTACCGCTTGTGCTGTATCGAAATTGTCTCCTGTAAGCATCACTACGGCTATGCCTTTTTCCTGAAGCTCTTTAATGGCTTTAGCACTTGTTAACTTTATTTTATCGCCAATGACAACATAACCAACTACAGAACTATCTATAGATAAAAAAGAAACCGTTTTCCCATTCCTCTGATAGGTTTTAGCTTCCTCAACCATTTCATTTGTAATCTTCGCTTGGGCATATTCCATCATTTTTGGATTTCCCAAGGCTACTTTTTTCTCATTTATAGTAGCTTCAACACCTTTACCTGTTACTGCTTTAAAAACCTTATAATTTAAAATCTCGACATTATGAAGTTTGCCATATTTAACCGTTGCTTCCGCCAGTGGGTGTTCACTATTATGATTTAAGGAAACAATGTATTGAAGCACTTCGCTTTCCTTGAATCCATTATGGAATGAACCGATGGTCTCTACTGTTGGTTTTCCTTCGGTTATCGTTCCGGTTTTGTCAATAATCAAAGTGTCAACCTTGTTCAATTTTTCGAGTGCTTCGGCACTTTTAATTAATACCCCATTTTGAGCTCCTTTTCCCACACCTACCATTACAGACATTGGCGTTGCCAAACCCAATGCACATGGACAAGCAATGATTAATACTGCAATAGCATTGACTAAAGCATAAACATAAGCAGGTTCTGGCCCCAAAATTGCCCATACAGCAAAGGTTAAGAGGGAAATAATAACTACCACAGGCACAAAATAACCCGATACTTTATCTGCTAAATTCTGAATAGGAGCTCTACTTCTACTGGCAGTATTGACCATGTGGATAATTTGAGAAAGCAACGTATCGCTCCCTACTTTTTCAGCTTGCATCAAAAAGACTTGGTTGCCATTGATAGTACCACTATTCACTTTATCACCAATACTTTTATTTACAGGAATGGGTTCTCCTGTAATCATAGATTCATCAATAGTTGTTTCTCCTTCGGTTATAATTCCATCTACTGGAATTTTATCGCCTGGTTTAACTTTCAGTACGTCATTTAACGCTATTTTGTCAATACTGACTTCAACTTCTTCTCCATTTTTGATTTTTAGAGCTTTATTAGGAGCTAATTTCAACAACTCTTTTACAGCCGAAGTGGTTTTGCTATGTGCCCGAGCTTCTAATAACTGCCCTAATAATACCAAGGTTAAAATAACGGTTGCTGCTTCAAAATACATGTGAACCGCTCCTGATTCTGCCTTAAACTGCTCAGGAAAGACGTTCGGAAAAAGCAAACCAGTAACACTAAATAGCCAAGCTACGCCTGCACCAATACCAATAAGGGTAAACATATTAAGATTCCATGTTCTGATACTTTTGTAAGCACGCTCAAAAAACATCCACGTTGCATAAAAAACTACAGGAATAGAAAGTGCAAACTGCAACCAATTCCACTTTTGCTGCTCCATTATCTTATTCAATAGATTGTTTGGAATCATCTCGCTCATCACTATTAAAAAAATGGGAACTGTAAATGCTGTTGCTATCCAAAATTTCTTTAATAGGTTTCTATATGTTTTTTCTTCTGCCGAAAGATTGGCTTGCATCGGCACTAATTCCATGCCGCAGATAGGGCAAGAACCCGCTTCCTCTTTTTCAACCTCTGGGTGCATTGGGCAGGTCCATTGCTGTGCTCCAGAAATTGATAGATGCTGTTCCTCGACCAAATCCATTCCGCACACTGGACAATTTCCTGCTTGATCGTAAGTTTTATCGCCTTCACAATGCATGGGACAGTAAAATGTTCCTGAACCAATTCCCTTTGTTTTTTCAGATAGTTTGGGTTCAGATTGATGATGATATTCTCCTAATTTATGTATGCTATATCTGCCACCATCATTTTTTAAAATTTCTTGAAAAGTTACTATGGTGATATGCTTTTCCATTGCAATAGTGACTTCTGCTTTTTCTAAATTTACAGTCGCTTTAGTAACACCATCTACTCTTAAAAGTATTTCTTCTACGTGCTTAAGACAACCGTTGCAGGTCAATCCTTGAATATGATAAGTATGTTTCATATTACTTTATTTTTTTTAAAACAGTGCAGCCTTTCAGCTACACCATTTCTAATTAGTCAATTGTTTCTACCGTTTTACCACAACTCAACATTTGCGAACCGTAATAAGGATTCTTTACAACGCTTTCCTCACTCAACCAATTTGCACCTTTTCCACCATTTGCCATTGGGCAATGCTGATAATACACAGGTTTTTCATATTTTGAAACTTTCAGTAATTGGTACACATTATCAGATAATGTATTGAAATGATCACGTTGATGTCCTGCATCTTTAGTTTCTTCAATATGTTCTGTATCAAACATCAAATCTTTCATTATCTTCATCCAAACCGTATGCTCTACGGCAGTAAGTTTACTCATTTCTACTGCTTTTATTGAAGTCAGTAATGCTACCGCTGTAGTAGAAGCCAAATTGCCATCAGATTTTACCAAAGCATCTTTTAAAGCTAAGTAATTATCAAAAACTCCTTTTAGTTGATTTACTCCTTGTTTTGTTATTTTAGGTTCGTTTGTTATTTCATTGTGATTGTGCATCATATGATCTTCAACAACTTCTTTTTTAGCCATTTCCGTTTTTCTTACACGGCTATATTGGCAACATTTTGGAAGATTATTGTACGCATCAACAGGTGCAAGAAATTGGTCACTGTCATAACCTGCCAATGCAATACGCTTCAAGATTTCTTCTTGATTCGTTTTGGTTGTATCATAGGTTAGAGTTGCCATTTTGGTGTCTTTACTCCAATCTACTTGGACTATTTTTTTGACATTTCCTGCTTTTTCAATGGTGCTTTCGCACATTCCGCAGTTACCATAAATTTTTAAACTTACAGTTGCAGTATTTTGGATTTGAGCGTTACACGCTGTGAACGATAGCAATACAGTAATTGCCATCAATATTTTTATTGATTTACTCATAATGATATTGTTTTTGGAAAGCGGAATTCGTGAACCCCGTTTCATCGTATTAAATTTTAATTCTTGAAAATAATGAATTGCGAAAAAGATATAATATTTTCGCTTAGACACACCTATGGCTGTCAATGTGAGTAATTAGCCTATTTTTGGTGGTAGCCAAATAGAAAGAAAGCCCGATGAGTAATAAGCTTCTTGAAAGTAAAATTTAAGCTTTTTGCTCAATATTACTTTCGTTTGTAAAAGTTGAGCAAAAAAAGGAATTGTAAAATTTGAGGAACTTGTTGGACAATGACAATCAGAATTGTCGCAGTTTTCTTCACAATCCTTTCCTTGTTTACCACATTGCGTGGTTTCTTTTCCGCAACAATCTTTTTTCTCTATTGTGGAGTCCAATTGGTTACGAGAGAAAGTTTCCGTATTTTCAGATTTTGTACTACAAGCATAGGACTCCACAGGTGTCAGAAAGAAACCTGCCAGAATTAAAATTGCTATATAGTAAATTTTTTTCATTTTTCTAAAACACAAAATTACAAAATTTATTCTCTCAAGCATTAACAAAATTCAAGTTCATTAAATTTTTAACATTGACTTTGCAAATTAACAAAAACCAAATGTGCTATTTGTGCGTTGGCTTTCCCATAATGATTGCTATCAATCTCATACAATCGTCAGTTATATTTTTAGCCACCATTTAATCGTTTTCAATTTGTCAGATTCTATTGCTGTCAAGTTTTGAGTTTCAAATTCAGTCAATTTATTTTTTACACATTCAATTCCGTAATTTTCCTTTATCCAAAAAGGGAATTCCTCAACACTTTTATTCCAATTCTCAATAGTCAATTTTAGAATCAAGCTTAAATCAATATCAGATTTTGGTTTAAGATTATCCAATATTTTTCCAGCTTATTTTTGGTCAATATATTCCGTTTCAGGTCTTTTTTTGTTTTCAAACACTTTAACAATTCCATTTACTATTATTTCATCAGAAACTTTATTCAGTTTGTCCATAAATTGTCGCATTCTTAAATCTCCAATTTTATCCATTAAGTCAATAGATGAATAAAATTCATTTCGAAAATCATCTGATGTTTTTGGAATGTTCATCGGTTTTTTTTTAGAGAGTGAGTTTGTATTACTTCGTCTGTTCGCTTTGTTCGGGTGTTCGTACTTCGCACGCAACGACCCACGGAGTGAAGATGAATACCTATAAAAAACAATAAAAATTGATGAATAAACCTTATCTGTTAGTGGTAGTTTTTATTTGTGAATTTCTGTAATTGCTTCGTACAATTTATCTTTCCATTCATTTAATAAATCATGTAATTTTAGAACAGTTTTTTCTTGATTGCTGATGAAAAGTTTTTCGCCCATAAGATATGAACTCATATTTACTGAATAAGTTTCTCCATTATGATTAAAATATATAGAACTACGAGAAACATCTTCTGGTACATATTTTCCATTAAACGTTGAGTAAAATTCTTGTAATTCTATTTGTTCAGTTTCATCTATCTCGTTTATAGTTTCAATAATATTTTCAGGGATTAAATTACTTTTATAGATTGAGTATAATCTTTTTGGTACTGGATATTTATACCAAACAAATTTAATCTCGAATGATAAATCTTTGTGAATTAATAACGTTATATTTCTTGGGATTTCACATAAACCGGCGGAATAATTATACACTAGAAAATATTCTTCCTTCAATGTTTTATCGGAATTCAAATATTCGTTTCTAAAATTGTCGATATTTAATGACATTTGATTTTTTAATTACCTACAACGGCAGTTTGTCTTAAAACCTTCGTTTATTCTACTTTGTGTTATAAATTGAAGTAAAAATAGCGGATTTAAGCAATACTAAAAAACTTTTTTAAATGCAGTTTTTATCATTCATTAGCGATAGCCAAAACTCAAATTCCTGTAAAAGTTAACTTTATGGTTAATGGAATTTATGCTCATAAGTGAAGGAAATCACTCAAAAAACCAACTAAAAATAAACTTCAAAAAAAGAGACTATCCTAAAAGAAAAAAATCGACACCTATTTATCACTCCGACGCAAGGAGGAGTCTCATAATTAGCGCTATGTAATTTCTCCCTTTGGTCGAAATGACAAGATTACGGACTTTTTTGTACAGCCTCTTGTATATTCTTAAATTTTCAATTCGACATTCCCATTGTGAATGGAATCTCAGCGGTGAGCCTGTCCTGAGTCTATCGAAGGGTTCAACACGAGTTTACTTCACTTTTATTATTTGTTTTATGTGTTCAGTAATTATAATTCATTGTTCGTGCTTCGCACGCAACGACCTACGGAGTGAAGATGAATACCTATAAAAAAACAATAAAAATTGATGAATAAACCTTAGCTGTTGGCGGTAGTTATTTTTTTTAATTCTTTTCTAGATAATTTCCTGTATTCGTCTTGGTAATTTCTTATAGTTTCAACACCGTTACTTTCCAAAAAGTTAGGTAAGTATAATTTATGTTTTTTGAATAAATATTTAATTTTTTTTGTTTCGAAAACTTGCTCATTTTTAAACAGCTGTATAATTAAGAAAGTATCTTGATTATCCTTAACTTTTTGATACGTTATAGTTATGTTTCTTAATACTTTATTTTCAGGTTGTTTTAAATCAACTAATTCGAGTTTACCATTCTCTAAAAATCGAATTCCTATTTCTTTTTCGTTTGCTTTTACCCAAGTTCCGACTAGATTCTGAGAAAAACCAAAAAACGGTAATAATATTGTTAAAATTAGTATTTTTTTCATGTTTCATTTTTTAATTACCTACAACGTCAGTTTGTCTTAAAACCTCCGTTTATTTTACTTTGTGTTATAAATTGAAGTAAAAATAGCGGATTTAAGCTATACTAAAAAACTTTTTGAAATGCAATTTTTAACATTCATTAGCGGTAGCCAAAACTCATATTCCTGTAAAAGCTAGTTTTATGGTTAATGGAATTTATGCTCATAAGTGAAGGAAGTCACTCAAAAAACCAACTAAAAATAAACTTCAAAATAAGAGACTATCCTAAAAGTAAAAAATCGACACCTATTTGTCACTCCGACGCAAGGAGGAGTCTCATAATTAGCGCTATGTAATTTCTCCCTTTGGTCGAAATGACAAGATTACGGGCTTTTTTTGTACAGCCTCTTGTATATTCTTAAATTTTCGATTCGATATTCCCATTGTGAATGGAATCTCAGCGGTGAGCCTGTCCTGAGTCTATCGAAGGGTTCAACACGAGTTTACTTCACTTTTATTATTTGTGTTTTTGTGTTCAGTGATTATAATTCATTGTTCGTGCTTCGCACGCAACGACCCACGGAGTGAAGATGAATACCTATAAAAAACAATAAAAATTGATGAATAAACCTTAGCTGTTGTAGTGCGTTTTTATTTTTCATACTCACTGTAACTTATCCGCTTTTTATTTCCGATTGTGTCTACTTCTATTTCTCCGTATTTAAATTCAGTTGAGTCAATTTCTATGTTTTTCGGCAAATTATACTCTACATTAAATGAATAATCAGGTAAAAATCCGTCATAAGTATAATAGTATGAAATGCTGTCTGCATCCATTTGTAATTTTGGAAACCAATTAATTCTGATGATTTCTTGATATTCTTCATAAGTCAAATTATCAGCTTTTGTACCGTAGGCAAGTCCGTTTGCTGGTTTGATTTTCATTGCTAATTCATTTCTTAATTCTCTTTTTTGGATTCGATTTTCGTATATCTTTTTAGAGTAACTAAAATAAAGAAACGAAGAAACCAAGATTGTAATTAAAGTAGAAATTTGAATTCTTTTTTTGATGGATGTATTTCTTTTTCTAAAATATCCGATTGCGATTCTTATTCCGATTAGAGATAGTAATGTGAATCCTATTATTTTTAAAAATTCTATTGGTCGAACAAAACAATTAAAAGTCAATTCAACAAAGTCAGTCCAACATGCCAATAATCCACTTAGAATTATCAGATTTATTAATACAATTACTAAATATTTAGTCGATTTTCGAATCATTTTCAAATGCACTACAACGGTCTGTGGCTTGCTCTCAATAACGTTGCACCAACACCAAGCCATTACAAATATAACAAAACATTCCATTCAGCTGTGGATTTTCCTTCGGAAAATCCGGAAGTAGCCATTGAAGCAAACCGTTATTGTAGCTAGTTATATTTTTTCAACTTTTTTGTAATTCAAAAATATCAAAACAGAATTAATAATTATAACAAGACTTAGTATTAATGTCCCAAGCCAAAAATTGTTTTTTCTTCTTATTTTGTCTAGCTTATTATATTCACTTATTGAAATAATTTCCACATCACTATTTTTTAAATAGCAAATATTTGGATTTATTCTGTCATCAATAAATTGATTTAGTATTTTATTTTTGAGATTGTCTTTTGTTTTTTCGGAATAGTTTTTATTTATCCCAATTCTGAAAGTTTTATCAGGTTTAATTTCTGAAACCATTTTTTTATTTTCGATAATTTCATAAGGAATTCCAAGTATTCTGAAAGTCAAATTGGAATTATTTATATTAAAATAAACTATTTTAGAAGGATGTTTGCCTCCAATTGTAGTTTTATTAATATTTTTAAGTTCACTTTCGAAATATTCTACATCATTTTCAGATAATTCATTTTTTTTCCAATCATTATAAAGATAAACAATAAAATAAATTGAAATTAAAATTAAAAAAGCGCAAATAAAATTCGTTTTTATTTTATTCATTATGTTTTTCAATAATTAGCTACAACGGTTCGGCTATGAGTAGTTGCGTGGGTTAGCACTTAACTTTGCAAGTACACACCAAGTTAGAAATACCGCAGGAATTTCCAACTTGGTGTGTACTTGCATTTACTTATAGCAATTGTTGACTATCAGGCTTTATTTACTTTTACCTTTAAATTCAGTTTCAAGAAATTTTTGTTTCCATTCTCCATTTTCATAAACTCCTATAATAAAGTCGTATTTTTTTTCATCTTTATAAATCCACATTTCCGTAACAAATGTTCCTCCGTAATCATACATGTATTTCAAGTTTTTTTCTTCGCTCTCCACAGTTCCTTCTGTTAGATTGCCAAAAACATCGAACTCCCAAAACCTTATTTTTTTTAATTTCTCGTCATATTGTCTGATTCCGTGATTTCTTAAACCGAATTCAGTTTGTTCTTTATTCGTGAAGCCCAAGGATTCAACTATAACTATTTTGTTGTCTAATGAAAATTTCAAACTTATCTCTTGTTTGAATTTGCTTCCATCTCCCCAAGTTCCTTCTGCTTTCCAAGTGTAATTTTCCAATGATTTAAATATTGTCAAAGAATTATCTTGCGCCATTAATACAACTGGCATAAGAAAAAGTAGAATGATTAAATTTTCATAATGTTCTTTCAATTGTTTCAGCTTGCAGCCAACGTCAGTTTGTCTTAAAACCTCCGTTTATTTTACTTTGTGTTATAAATTGAAGTAAAAATAGCGGATTTAAGCTACACAAAAAACTTTTTTCAGGGAATAAGTTTGTATTGTAAAAAATAAAATAAGCTAAGAAAGCTTTAAAATGTCTTTTTGTAGTAAAAAATCAAGAGCTAATGTATCTACAAAAAGGTCAATAAGCCTGATTTGGTTGTTTTGTTCAATAGCTTCATCTATCGATAAAGCAAAAAGATGAAGTTGTTTTCTGTCTGTTCCAGTGATAAATTTCATATTTAAATATATGAAATTTCAGTAGAATACGCAACTATTCTTAGTGGTTTTTAATAGGGATAAAAAATCTTTAGAATAGGTTTTTAGACAGTTTGACGGTTTGCCGCTTGTAGCAGTTGCGAACTTCGGAACTGATTATTTTCCGTTAAAGATAAAATTTCTTGCGGAAAATAAACGTGAATTTAGTACAAAATTCGCAATTGTGCCAAACGTGTGTTAGCGGTTCGGCATTTTATTATAATTTTTGAGTATAATCAGTAAATATTTCTTCCAACTCTTCTGTCGGATGAAAACCCGATTCAGCTCTTCCGTGCACAAACAAACCATCTTCATAGGTTACTTCCGCAAGTGAATGAGGTAAATCTTTATCAGAAACTTTTTCTGAAAGTTTATCTAAAGGCACTGGTTCCCATTCTCCATCTTTTTGTTCTCGATATATGTAATTAGCCTTTGTCAATACAAATAGGGTTTGTTTGTCTTTAGAGAATCCACTTCTTACAACTATATATTCTCCATTATGGTTTCGGAAGAAAGTTGCTCCTTTTGTCAAACGTTCATTATATTCTGTCAATGGTTCACCCATAAACATTTGAGGAGTGCTTGGATATTCGTTTGGTTTATCCTCAAAATTGAAAACAATACGTTGTGCTGCATTGGGTGTTTTAGACATTATGTAATTTGGTCGTGTAACAATTGGACTTTCAACATTTTCTCGGCTAAAAATCCATTGTCCTAACGAACCTCCTTGTAATTGTTTATCACTTTTTGCCCAAGATTGCATTCGTTTTAAACTTATTTTTGCTTCTTCTACTGAAACAGCACACATCCATTCATAGTTTGGGTCTGAAAATTTGTCACGGAATTTTGAAGGTTCAGCAAGAAACGCTTCAAGACTTCCGCAAATAAGTTCAATTCGTCTTGCTGTAATTGGGTTGAGTAAAATGTTTTCTAATCTTGTTACCCAACGAAGATTTTCTGGTCGATTATTTTGCTTATTTGTATCAATATGGTCAACAACGTGTTCTTTTGTTGGTGGTTCGCTGTGAAATGCAGTTGCAACTATTCTGTGAACTCTAACAGAAGCAATTTCTAAATAACCTGACTTAATGTTTAGTTTTCCAAAAGTCCAATTGTTATCAGTAGGTCGAGCTCTTTTTCCTTCAATTGGATAGCGTAACACCGCTCCGTTGTCACGAACCGAATAATGTTCATTTTTGTAAACGCATTCTGTTTCTCTTTTAAAGTCTTTTAAGTCAACCATATTTACTTATAAAATATTTTAAAATGGGATTACTTTTTCGCAGTTTTCCAATGCTGACCGCTAACAACGTTCCCAGGCTTTACGTCTGTTGCGTTTTTTTAAGACTGACGATAACAAATATACCGAAAACTTTGAAAGATAAAACGTGAATAAAAAGAAAAAAGATAATCACTACATTTTCCAAATAAAACCCAAGCCTAGCAATAGCGTAAAACCTGTGTGCTTGTTGCACAACTCCACAAATATAACAATTAGAAAACATTAGAAAGAGTCATTTTTTGTAAATTTAAGTATGCAAGGAAGAAAAGAACTTACACCAAAAATGCTCTATCAAGTATATTTAACGGACTTGATTCCAGAGCATAATTTCTACAGATTATTAGATCAATCCATAGATTTTCAGTTTCTATATAAATCCACTAAGAAGTATTATGGACAAGAAGGACAAGAACTGCAAAGCATATCATCGAACACCATTGAAAAATAAAAGCTAAGTGAGATAAAGTATTGATCCAGTTGTCTTCTTTAAAATATGCTTAGTTGGTTATTTAAACAATATTAATTCCGATAGAAAACTCATAGAATATTGTTCCAACTGTTTAGATGTACGCTTGTTTATTCGTTATGATATTGATGAAGTTTTGCCTTGGCATAGTACTATAAGTAGAACTAGACAATTGTATGGAGAAGAGGTATTCATGGAGTTGTTCAAAAAAGTATTGTCCCTGTGTGTAACCAAAGGCATGGTTAGAGGTAAGCGACAAGCAGTTGATAGTGCTTTTATTAAAGCAAATGCATCTATGGATAGTCTAATTGAAAAAGAAGTATTAGATGATGCGGAATATTATGCAGAAGAACTTAATGAGAATAGTGAATATAAAGTAAGCCAAACCCGCAAGGATCTAGTAGAAGAACACCACAACTGGAAAAAAGAAGCTTACAAGAACATGCCAAAAGGTAGTCAGAAAGGAGATAAAACAAACGAAAACGGCAATTTAATTAGACCTAAATATGTGTCGAATCACACCCATTACTCACCAACAGATCCAGATGCTAGAGTGAGTGTAAAACCAGGTAAAGCTAGACAATTGAACTATTTTGGTCAACTCGCAGTAGATGATGCTTATCATGTCATTACAGGAGTATGTTCTGATTTTGCAGATAAACGAGATAGTCAGTGTTTGGAACAAATTGTGGAACTTACTAAAGAAAATTTACAAGAAAATAAGATAACACTAGGAGAAATTTTAGCTGATGGAGGTTATAGTAGCGGAGAAGCTTTAAAATACTTAGATGATAACAATATTGAAGCATGGATGCCTAATTTTGGACAATACAAACCAGAACGAGAAGGTTTTGTTTATGATAAAGAAAATGACAAATATACTTGCAGTCAAGGTATCGATTTACCTTATCGTAAAACCGCAAACTCTAGAAAAGGAGATGAATTTAAAGTCTATCGAAGCAGTAGAAAAGACTGTAAAAGTTGCCCATTAAAAGCAACCTGTTTAGGTAAATCACATGAGAAAACCTTTCGAGACACCATTCACAAACCGTTGTATGACAAGATGCATCAAAAACTTACTCAAAATGCTAAATATGCCAAACGAATGGTAAAAGTGAGGAGTAAAACGGTAGAACCTGTATTAGGCACGTTGATTAACTTTCTGAATATGAAGAAAATTAACTCACGGGGCATAAAACAAGCGAACAAGCATGTATTAATGGCAAGTTTAACCTATAACTTGAAGTCCACGAAGTTGCAGCAGAGCTAAATACTTACGTTTTACCATCAAAAAACCAAGTGTTTTAACCCAAGTTTTTTCCCTAAAACAAGGGAAGTGCTTTGCTTTTGTAAAATCGGTATTTACAGACTTCATAATTTCAAATTTAAGCACCCTAAATTTTTGAAATCTGTATAGGAACTAAAAAACAAACCTCGCTTAAAAGTGCTTAAACGAGGTTAGAATTTTATATTTTTTGAAATTTTATTAAAAAAATGATAGTTATGCAACAGTTACCATTGTTGTAAGGCGCTATTTATTCGGTTCGTAAATTCAATTTTATTGTCAACGTGCAATGCTAAATTCTTGTATTTTCGTTTAATACCATATAGTCCAGTTAGTTCGTTTTCTTGTTTTAACCTAATGATAATATTGTGGACTTCTAATTCTCCCAAAAATGATAGCTTCTGTGTTTCGTTGTTCAGTTTTATATCTTTTGACGAAATCTCAATGCTATCGATACTTTTTAAATCGATTGTTGTTTCGTTCATTATTCCATATTTAAGGTATAGTTTATCATCTTTAATTAATATTGGTCTTTTAGACATTGATTTTAAAAACCCAAGAAGCTGAATTCCAGAATAAATACTTAAAAAAGTCAAAAACCAAGCAACCGCAACATTCCATTTTTGAAGAAGAATATGTAAAACAATAGTTTCAATAGCAACAATGAAAATGATTGCAATTAGTAGTGAAATTGTTCCACTATCTTTATGGTAAGAGAATTCGTTTTCATTTAGTTTTCTTTTTTTCCAATAAATGAATCCATAGTAAAAAACAGCAATTTCTGTCACTACAGGAATAACTGCTCTTTTTGGAAGTACTTCGTAACAAGTGTTTTTTAGTGTTGTGAAAAAGTCAACTTCATCATTTTTGATTACTTTAAATCTCTTTATTGTTTTGGTAACATTATAAATGATATATGACACTATCGATAACTCAACTACTGGAAACATCCAAGTCTTAAATAGGTTGAGATAATATTGATTTTCTATTGGTAGTATTAAGGAACAGACTACCATTCCAATAATCAAAAAAGGTACAACTGTTGTCTTTGGAATACTCGTCTTTTTGATAAGCATAAAGTATATAACAGGAACTGTCAATAATAGGTCGAACGTAATTCCAATCGAGAGTGTATTTGGATTTGTTATAAAAATCGATGATTTCGCAAGAGCTATCATCATTCCAATAATCAATGTTGGTATTCCAAAGATTATTAGGTTTTTCTGAAGGTTTAATATTCTGTTCACAGGTTTGTTTTAATGCCTTACAACGTCAGTTTGTCTTAAAACCTCCGTTTATTTTTCTTTGTGTTATAAATTGAAGTAAAAATAGCGGATTTAAGCTACACTAAAAAACTTTTTTTCAGGGAAAAAGTATGAGTTATAAAAATTAAAATTAGTTAAGAAAGCCTTTAAAAAGTCTTTTTGTAGTAAAAAAACAAGAGCTGATGTATCTACAAAAAGATCAATAAGACTGATTTGATTGTTTGGTTCAATAGCATCGTCTATAGATGAGGCAAAAAGAGAAAGTTGATTTCTGTCTGTTCCAGTGATAAATTTCATATTTAAATATACGAAATTTCAGTAGAATACATAATTATTTTTAGAGGTTCTTAATAGGATAAATTTTTTTAAAATAGGCTTTTAGACAGTTTGACGGTTTGCGGCTACAAGTAGTTACGTAAACCATTACCAAGGCATAACAAATATAAACTTATTTTAGAAAATTCGGAGACACGAGCACAAAGTGCGAACTGGTGCAACAATTTTCGGAATTGTACTGAACTAGCCATTACTTGTAACCGCTGTTATAAGTAGGCCAAATATTTATCAGTTACAATTTTCAATCATCCCTTTCAAGATATCCATATTTTGGTTGTCTTCAATTTTGAATGAAGCAAATATATTTGTTGTTCCTTTTTCGACTTTTATACTTCCGCAATTTTTGCATTGATAAATTGTGCTTTCGTATTTCAATTTGTATCGGCTAATTATGTCTTGAATTACAATTGAGTTTGAGAGATTTTTATACACTTCTGAACTAAAATATTTTTCAGTCCATTCATCCCGACTGTCATTTTTCACAGCATTAATAAACGATTCAACATCTTCAGTATAATTTTCAGACTTTTCATAATCTTGGTCCCTAATAAAATAAGCTTTATTCTCTAAATTATCACTTTGGTCGACAATAGTATTTCCGCATATGCATCCTAATTTACTCATTTTTCTACGGTTTTTCAATGGCTTACTTATAACGTCAGTTAATCTAAAAACCTCCGTTTATTTTACTTTGTGTTATAAATTGAAGTAAAAATAGCGGATTTAAGCTACACTAAAAAACTTTTTTTCAGGGAAAAAGTATGAGTTATAAAAATTAAAATTAGTTAAGAAAGCCTTTAAAAAGTCTTTTTGTAGTAAAAAAACAAGAGCTGATGTATCTACAAAAAGATCAATAAGCCTGATTTGATTGTTTTGTTCAATAGCTTCATCTATCGATAAAGCAAAAAATGGAAGTTGATTTCTGTTTGTTCCAGTGATGAATTTCATATTTAAATATCATTGATGTCCGATAAAAATTAAAATCGGACTTTTTTGTTTTTTAATATTTTGTAAATCACTTTTTTATGTTTTCATTTTGTTAGTTTTCAAAAAGTAGGATTTAAAAAAACGACAATTGTTCTACCTCTGATTTTATTATTTTCCAGTCTTTTTCTGGGTTTTCTAAAAAATTCATTAATTGAATGTAATTGAAAAGATGAATTTTACAAAAACTAACTAAGTTTGAAAATGCCCAACTTCTTTTGAGTTTCTTTTGAATTACAGCTAGTAACAGATTTACAATTAAAACACAATAAATCTGTATTTTAATAGTATTTTCGTTATCTCCTAAAAAGTAACGTAATGGAAAATTTTGTTTTAACTGTTTAAAAACTAACTCAATTTGCCATCTAATCTTGTATAATCCAGCAATTAAATCAGCTCTTAATTCAAATAAATTGGTTAAAAACTCAAATTCTCGTTTGCTTTCTCTGTCATAAAAAGTAACTTTTCGTAATTTTAAAGAACTTACTTCTTTACTTTTTTTAACATCAACTTCTATAATCTCATCTTTCAAAACACCATTATGAATTCTATCTTCAATATCTAATTCTTCAATTTTTCGGTATGATGCGTTGTCTTTTATTCGGGTAACAAATCCTGTTTTTCCAATTGTAAAATTTTCAAAAACCTTATAATCATTGTAACCTTTATCGAAAACATAAATCGTATTGTCATCACATTTTAACTTCTCTAAAAAGCTATGATCATGTGTGGTGGCTGGACTAAACCAAACCAATTTAGGAACTATTTCATCTGCATTTATCACTGTATGGACTTTTATTCCTCCTTTACTTTTACCTTCTTTAGACTTACGACCAACACAATTCAAAATATTTTTAAATAAACTAATAGTGCTACAACTATTCTAACCTGTTTATTCAAAACATTTTTTATTCGGCTGTCCGATAAAACCGAACCATACTCATGCAACAGTATATCGTAAATTTCTTCAAAAAAATCAACCTTTCTATTCTTATTTGCATCTGACAAAGTACTTCTTTTGGGAATATGACTTAACTGAAAACTTTCTGTTTTTCCTGATAAACCAAGCATTGCTCCAGAAACTTCTCGTAGTGAATTACATTTAGCAAACGAACAAAAAAGCATACTAATCAAATGATTTTTACTCTTAAACCGTTTCACATACCTATCAGAATCGTGCTTTTTGACTGATTCTTTTATTTTTTTATCATCAATTAAAGAAATCAGCTGTCCGAAAACTGATTTACTAGAAAAATAACTACTTTTACTCATCGTTTTTTTGTTTTACAAATCTAAATTACGATAAGTTTTAAGAAGCCATTAATTTGGCTTCTTTTTTATCTTTTTTAGTCGGACAACAATGTTTAAATATATGAAATTTCAGTAGAATTCGCAACTATTCTTAGTGGTTTTTAATAGGAATAAAAAAATCTTTAGAATAGGTTTTTAGACAGTTTGACGGTAGGTATATGGTTAGTGCGCCTACCACAAAAGATTGAATTAAGCACTTACCTTCATTGGCGCATTAACTATATACAATGTTAGGCGTAGTTATTCTTAAGATATGAAAACTGAATTTAGTATAGATTATAACGCAGATACAATAGAAAAAGGAAAAGAGTATTTGAAATATAGATACAAACAACTTTTGAAGTTTGGTTACTCTGTAAGAGAAGAAATTATAGTAGAAGATAATTCAATAGTAACTTTGTATAATGACCCAAACAATGAAGGTTTTTGGGGGAGTGTTTATGTTTTAAAACAGTATAGAGGTAAACAGATTTTCCTAAAAAGATTACAGCAATTTATGATAGCCGTTGTAACACTTGAAGAATGTGGTTTGGAACAATATCTTGTAAGTAGGAAGATTAATCATAAAGTTTTAAGGCATAGTAAAGCTTATAAGCTAATTCAAAATGAGTATAAGGGTGAGGTAACGAAAAGAAGTGGAGTGCCTTTAATTTATCATATTGATGAAGGTGGTGCGATACTTGAAAAAATTAACTCTCGTGATGTTGTAAAAGATGCTTATTATTTACATCCTTTATTACAAAGTGATGAAATGTTTAATAAAAACATGGGTAATTCCTTTGATGCTATAGACAGTGAGGCATTAATTTTAGCGGTTGAATATCGAAGAGTTGCTAATAGTTATTTATCTACAATGAATATTAGTGAATTTGTGGGTTTCAGTTGTAATGAAGTGAAGGAAATGCTTATTGCAGATAAAATACAGAACTATAAGGATTTTATGAAATACCATCATGGAAAACATAAAAGAAGTAAAGAATTATTCCAATATTTTAATAATTGGTTTCACTTACTTGGTATTAATTATGAATCTGATTGGGGTTCTTTTAATTACGCCTAACGTCAGTTTGTCTTAAAACCTCCGTTTATTTTACTTTGTGTTATAAATTGAAGTAAAAATAGCAGATTTAAGCTACACTAAAAAACTTTTTAAAATGCATTTTTATCAAACATCGGCAATAGCTAAAATCAAATCTCTCTAAAAATTAATTTTATGGGTAAGGGAATTTATACTCAAAAGTGATGGAAAACACTTAAAAAAACACCTTGGTTTTACTCCACAAAAAAGAGGCTTATATGCCTCTTGAAATTTCTTCTAAAAACATAACAAAAACGCCATAGTGCTGGAATACAATAGATTACGTTCAACCACGGTTTACTTCACTTTTATTATTTGTGTTTTTGTGTTCAGTGATTATAATTCATTGTTCGTGCTTCGCACGCAACGACCCACGAAGTGAAGATGAATACCTATAAAAAAACAATAAAAATTGATGAATAAACCTTAGCTATTACCAGCAGTATCATTATTCTCTTTCCATATCGAATTCAGTATCTGAAATTTTTGCCTTGTAAATGGTTATTCCTTTTTCGGCAGCAAAAGCTCTTATTTTAGTTTCGGCATCATTGTCTATATTAACTCCTAATATGATTTCAGAGATTGCATTATGTGGAACTTTAAAAAGATAAATGTTGTAAGGTTCTTTTTCGAGCATAGTTTCGGATAAATTAAATGTCGAAATAACTCTCACTTCTTTTTCATACTCCCAATCAGTGCTTTTGGTTAAAAATGGCTCAAATGCTAGTGTTGGTTCTGTTAATGTAGTAGGGATTTTAACCCTTTTGTCAGAATAAGTGACGTCTTTAGTGTGTTTAGCAAAATTCGTGTCTTCACTTAAATAATCTTTGAAAAATTCATGCTCTGGATTGAAACCAACACAATAACCTTTATGTGAATTAGTATAATGCGCCCACATTAAGGAATTATTCCAACTTTTTGTTAGAGAAAGTATTCCAACTTCATTATTTATATTTTGATAAGCTTTTATAAAAGTATTTTCTATGTACTCATCATTATATTTTCCCACTCCATATTCTTCAAATTTTTTACTACCTCCAGAGATTATTTGCGTAATCAATTTTATGGCTTCTGTAAACTCACCTTTTTGTGGTTTTCGTGGTAGACACTCGAAAGGATCGTTTAAATCGCCGGCTTGAGTAAATCTCAACAATTCATTTTCAAAATAATTGTCTTTTTCTCTGATTGGTAAATACTTGTAGAATAACATAGGCGTGTCTGGATATTGCTGGTAACGGCAGTTTGTCTTAAAACCTCCGTTTATTTTACTTTGTGTTATAAATTGAAGTAAAAATAGCGGATTTAAGCTACACAAAAAACTTTTTTCAGGGAATAAGTTTGTATTGTAAAAAATAAAATAAGCTAAGAAAGCTTTAAAATGTCTTTTTGTAGTAAAAAATCAAGAGCTAATGTATCTACAAAAAGGTCAATAAGTCTGATTTGATTGTTTGGTTCAATAGCTTCATCTATCGATAAAGCAAAAAGTGGAAGTTGTTTTCTGTCTGTTCCAGTGATAAATTTCATATTTTGATATACGAAATTTCAGTAGAATACGCAACTATTCTTAGTGGTTTTTTATAGGGATAAAAAAAGCTTTAGAATAGGTTTTTAGACAGTTTGACGGTTCGGGTATTGTCGAAGGCGGGGATTTTTAGCACAAAAGTTCAATAGAAATACTACTGTTGAACCTTGCACAAATATCCAATCGAAGCCGTTCAGCCCCGCTTTTGGCAATACCTTGTTAGCGGTTCAGGCTTTTATCATTCTGCTATCCATTCAATATCTTTTTCAATTTTCGGATTCCAATTTTTCAGTTTCTGTCCGAGTAAATTGATTGAAGCAGGAACTGTCAATATATAAAATTCACTATAACTTTTACGTGGCTCTAATCTATTGTTGTCAATTTTTATTTGAATTGCAGTATGCCCATTGTTTTCATAGCAAAAAACACGAAGCAAAATATAATAAGCCCATTTTTGTCCTTGTTCACCAAGCTCGTATTTTATTTCTGTGCCAACTCTTTTGGGGAATAAGCAAAGTTCGCTTGCAAAGTCTTGAAACTCGTCTGCATAACCATAAAAATCAATACTTGTTGAGTTCACGCCATTGGTCAATTCAATTTGAAACTGAATAGTATCGTCTCCTTCGTCAATTGTAAGTAAAGATATTTTTATTCGTTGTTCAGTCATTAGTTTTTAGCTTCAAATTCAATATGTTCGTGTCCCTTTATTATTTCAAGTATAATGTCAAAAAGAGTTTGTCCGTTGTTGTCAGTTAGCTGTCTAAGTTTGTCTGTAAAGAATTGTTGATTTTCAGTTTTGTTTTCAGAAATTTTTCGTTCGTACCACTTCTTTGTTGCTTCAAGTCCTAAGTCTGATTTACTTTTTGAAAAAATTTCCCAAATCAGTCTTATTGGTTCTTCGTATTCATAAACTCCAAAACCACCACGAAGCAAATCATTAAATGCGTCTAAATTATGTCCTGTGTCCCAATCAAGGTCTTTTGTCAATATTCGGTCTTTTTCGTCATAAAAACTTTCCAAGTCTAAAAAATTGCTCCCGTTAATTATTATTGTCTGCTTGTTCATTCTTGTAGTCTTTTAGCCTGACCGCTAACGGTCTCGGCTATGCGTAGTGCGGGTTTTCAAGGCACTTCACTTTCCGTTTAGTAGTTAGTTTATTTAATGTAATTACTATCATATCAGCACTTTCGCCCGCATTACGTATAGCCATTGTTAGCGGTTCGGCTTTTTGTCATTTTTAGCCATCTCTTTTAATGGCTCTGATGCATATAAATGCTGGAAATTCATTTAGTTCTTTAAAGTGTTTTGGGTCCAACTGCTCAAATTCTTTTGTTGGTTTAGGTTCAACTAATTTGTCAATGTAAAAACCGTTATCTGTCAATGGTGTTATACACTCGTGTAATGGTCTTCTAAAACTGTTTACTTCAACTGGTTGTCCAAAACCTCTCCAAGTGCATTTTACATTTTCAATTTCAAAATATTTCTTTGACTTGAAATAATTGTATTCAAAAAAAGGATGCTCAATTGAGATTACAAGTGTTCCTTTGTTTTTTAAAACTCTATTAAATTCTTTGATAGTAAATGTCCAGTCTTCAATGTAGTGAAGTGCTAATGCACAAAGCACTATGTCACACGAATTATCTTTTATCATTGAGAAATTCGTAGAGAAGTCGTGAACAAAAAATTCCCCCTTGTTATTGTTCCTAATGATTGCTAACTCAACCATTCTTGGACTTATATCAAATCCTTTTACAATCGCTCCTTTATCAATTAAAATTTCAGCATATTTTCCAGGTCCACAAGCTACATCAAGAATTGTTTTTCCATTCACATCTGGCAATAATTGTAGGGTGTTTGGTCTGTCATAATATGCGTTGTGAGGTTTGTGGTCTATAAGTTCGTTATACTTATCAGCCATTGTTTCATAGGCAGAAATTATCTTTTCTTTGATCATTTTGTTTGTAGTTATGATGTCCTCAAGCTGACCGCTAACTTGTTTATATGTCTGACTTCGTCAGACCTATACAACAACCATTTGTTAGATAGGTCTGAAAACAGTCAGACTTTTTTCTTACCCAAAAATAATAATTATTAATTACAAATCATCAAAAGGGCTTTTTATTTGTTCTAACCTTTTTGTGCTCACATGAGTATATATTTCCGTTGTGCTACTACTATTATGACCAAGCAATTCTTGTATGTATCTTAAATCGGTACCGCTTTCTAATAAATGAGTCGCATAACTATGTCGCAACCAATGCAAGGTAACAGGTTTTGAAATTTTAGTTTTCTGCAATGTTTGTTTTAAAACACTTTGTAAACTCTTTTCAGAATATTTAACACCTTTATTTTGTCCTTCAAAGAGCCAAACCATAGGTTTGTATTGTACATAATACACTCGTAGCATTTCTAAAATTTTGTTAGACAAAGGTACCATGCGGTCTTTTTTTCCTTTACTTTGTCTAATGAGCACAATACCTCTTCTAGAATCAATATCTGTAGGTTTTAAATGCAATAATTCACTACGTCTTAAACCGCAACTGTAAATCATAGAGAGCATTGCTTTATGTTTTAGATTGCTGGGTGCTTCTAAAATGAATTTTATTTCTTCTTTACTCAAAACATTAGGCAATACTTTTTCTCGTTTGGGACGATGAATTTTATCAATAATCAATACTTCATTATGTATGGTTTTAAAATATAATTTGATTGCATTTACAATCTGATTTTGATAGGAAGTGGAAAATTTGTTTTTTAGAATGTGTTCATTGGTAAACCATATGACATCGTCATTCGTGATTCCTGAAACAGTTTTGTGAGTATAAAACGTTAAAAACGATTTTAGAGCATCTGCATAAGCTTTAATGGTATTTTCACTATACCTTTTCGATTGCAACCATTGTTTAAATTTTTCTAATTGCCGAATGCCTTCCTCCGATAGAATTGGAGTTGGAGGTATTTTAAAATGCACTCTGTTTGCTATAGTATCAGGCAAGTGCCAATATTTTTTAGAAGCACTCCATCTTGCTCCATCAAAAGTTTTAATACGAGCAATTAAACGTAGGTCTTTGTCAAAAAAAACAGCAATACGAGGTATTCCTCTGTGGGTAACTAATTTGGCTTTCCAATTCATTTTGTGTGGCTTATATACTTTCAAAAATACTATTTTTTTTACACCAAAACAAAACCAGAATAACCACACCCACAGCAATACAAACAACTTTGCAAACACAAACTTATTTGAAAATTTAAAAAACAAAAAAATAGCAAAAATGGGTTATTCACAAAAGTTGGAAAAGTAACTTTACGTAAACCAAAATTATGAGACCACAACCCACAAACACAACCTACAACCTACAACCTACAACCTACAACCTACAACCTACAACAGACAACAAAAAACAGAAAACAGACAACAAAAAACAGAAAACAGACAACAGAAAACAGACAACCCACAACCCACAACCCACAACCTACAACCTACAACCTACAACCTACAACCCACAACCTACAACAGAAAACAGACAACAAAAAACAAAACAAGAGACTACCCAAAAAAGTACTAAAGCTGTCATTTCAAATCAATTTTGAAATCCTCTACAGAAACTGAACCTACCTCAGCCCGACAAAACCATTACCTTTTGGATAGCCTCTTTAGCTATGCACTTATAGTACCTGTTAATTACTTAGCAGGAATATGCTCTAAAATTTCCAATACAAATTTCCAATATTTTTGAGCAGAAGAAATACTAGCTCTTTCGTCTGGACTATGCGCTCCTTTAATCGTTGGACCAAAAGAAATCATATCCATATCTGGATAATTTGTTCCTAATATTCCACACTCTAATCCTGCATGACAAGCAACAACATGCGCTTTGCTTCCATTTTGTTTTTCATAAATAGAACGTAACACATCTAAAATTTCAGATTTAGCATTTGGAGTCCAACCTGGATAACTTCCAGAGAAGGTTACTTCACAACCCATCAATTCAAACGCAGAACGCAAAGCATTGGCTAAGTCAAATTTTGCTGTTTCAACAGAAGAACGCGTTAAACACTGCACATTAAGTTGCCCTTCCCCTACAGTCACTTTAGCAATATTATTAGATGTTTCCACCAAATTATCAAAATCAGCACTCATCCTATAAACACCATTATGAGCCGTATATAAGGCACGTACTAAATAATACTGAGCCATAGGAGGCATCACTTTCTTAGGAGTAGTTGCCAATTTCTCAATTACAATCTGAAGATTAGGCTCCGTTGTTTTCAATTCTGTTCTAATCTCATTAATAAGATCTTGCATATCAAAAACAAAAGCCTCATCATATACCCCAGCTATGATAACCTCAGCAACACTTTCTCTTGGAATAGCATTTCTCAAACTTCCGCCCTTTATCGATGCTATCTGCAATCCAAAATTATCGAAACCATCAAAAAGTAAACGATTCATAATTTTGTTTGCATTTCCTAATCCTCTATGAATATCCATACCCGAATGACCTCCTTGCAAACCTTTCACAGTAATAGTATAGCCAACAGAAGCTTCCGGAGTATCTTCTTCGTCATATTCTGCTACAGCAGTAACATCTACCCCACCAGCACAACCAATATCAATCTCATCGTCTTCTTCTGTATCTAAGTTCAATAAAATTTGTCCTTCAAGCATTCCTCCTTGTAAACCCATGGCACCTGTCATACCCGTTTCTTCATCAATAGTAAACAAAGCCTCAATAGCAGGATGAGGAATAGTTGTACTTTCTAAAATTGCCATAATAGTAGCCACACCAAGGCCGTTATCAGCTCCAAGGGTTGTTCCTTTTGCTCTAACCCAATCCCCATCAACATACATTTCAATTCCTTGTGTGTCAAAATCGAAAACCGTATCGTTATTTTTTTGATGCACCATATCTAAATGAGATTGCATAACAATCGTTTTACGGTTTTCCATTCCAGCAGTCGCTGGCTTTTTTATAATAACGTTTCCAACGTGATCTTTTATCGTTTCAAAGCCTAATTTCTGACCAAACTCCATCATAAAAGCAATCACACGCTCTTCTTTTTTTGAAGGACGTGGCACCGCATTTAAATCAGCAAACTTGTTCCAAAGGGCTTTGGGTTCTAAATTTCTTATTTCTTGACTCATGCTATGTTATAGTTTCAAATTTATAAAGCGCAAAGTTACAAAGTTTAAATACTATACTAAATGATTTCTAATTATATTTACGTTTTTAATATTATGAGAATACAGAAAAAATACCTATTGTCAATTTTATTAATCATACAGATTATAATTGTAAAAACATTGTCGCAATTCCCTGAGCTAATTGAAACATGGTATAGCAAAGGTTTGTATCCCAAAATTGCTTTTTTATCTAGAAATCTATTAGGAGGAATTCCTTTTTCTGTAGGAGATATTATTTATTTTGTTCTAATTTTACTACTACTACGATGGATTTGGAAAAACAAAAAAGATTTTCTAAAAAACTGGAAAACTAATGCATTAACCATCTTAAATTGGCTTTCCATTTTATACTTTTCTTTCCATTTTCTGTGGGGCATGAATTATTACAGAATCCCTTTAGATAAAAAATTAAACATCAAAAAAGAATATACTGTTGAAGAACTAGAAGCATTTACTTTGAAAATGATTGCCAAAACAAATGCGTTGCAATTATTAATTACTCAAAACGACACTATAGCTGTTCAAATACCCTATTCAGACAATGAAATATTTAAGCTAGCTTTAAATGGCTATCAAAAAATGCCAAACGAACTCAAAGAATTTCAATATCAAAACAAAAGCATCAAAGCATCTTTATTAAGTTATCCCTTAAGCTATATGGGATTTGGTGGCTATTTAAACCCATTTACAAACGAGGCACAAGTAAACACCCTAAAACCAAAATTTAATTCTCCAATGACTACTTGTCACGAAATGGCACACCAAACCGGTATTGGCAGCGAAAGCGAATGCAATTTTATTGGCTTCATTGCTGCTATTAATAATGAAGACTTATATTTTCAATATTCAGCCTATAATTTCATAACGCGGTATTGCCTAGGAAATCTAGAAAAAATTGAAGAAGGAAAAAGTGAAACATTTAAAGAAAAAATAAACAAAGGCGTCATTAAAAATTTTGATGAAAATGAAGACTTTTGGAAAAGCTACCACACCCCTATTGATACTTTTTTTGAATATTTTTATGATAACTTCTTGAAATTAAACCAGCAAAAAGATGGACTAGAAAGCTATAGCAAATTTGTTGGGTTAATGATTGGTTATGAAAGTAAATTGTAAAAAAAAGGTGCCATTCAATAAATGAATAACACCTCAAACATACTAATTCAATAAATTTATTTCACAATTTTGTAAGACTCAATTGTTTTATTTTCATAAGATAAATTAACAATATACACTTGCTTAGCATTTAAATTTGTTTGAAACACATTTTGCTCTTGTGTACTGAAATTCATTCCAGAATAAGATTTCAACAACATTCCTAATAGATTATAAATTTGTACCTCTTCAACTTTATGATTAGACATAACAATCAAGTTATCATCTTTAAAATAAACAGTACTCTTATTCTTTAAATTATCTTCAAAGCCCGTCGCATCTAAATATTGCGTAAAACTAGTATTCACTTGAGTAAGCAATACTGCCGAGTTATTTTCTCTTGTATCTTGTGAAAGTTCCCATATCATACCGCCTGCCAAATTGTTTTGGATAATGAATTTACATTTTTCATCTATAGATTGCGTATCATCATAGCTCACAAATTGATGAGTCGTTTCATTATATAAATAAGGAACCTTGCAAGTATTGTCCCAATACCTAACCCAACCTGCTGCCGCAGCATTTGCATTTACATTTATGCCACCAGGCACTAAATAATGATGAGGATTGGTTCCCACATTTCCAGCCAAATCGCAAAACTCCACACTACCCGAATATTCACAAGAATACACATCCCAAGTGCCAATAGGTGGTTGAGGATTACACCACGCTGGTGTTCTTGGAGCAGAAACATAAAGCCCTGGAAGTCCTGGAACATTTCCATTATGAGCCACATTATCAAAAATTTTACCATAAAAAGGAAGCCCCATTACTAATTTAGTACTTGGAATTCCAACATTGTTCAACAACTCATTCACTAAAACATTTAAAGCTTGAGGTTTTGTTGCACTATGTAATGGATCATCTGTCACACCACTTGGATACAAAGGAGCATTATAGCATGTTTTGTCATACCAATTTCCTCCAAAATCATAACCAAAAAAAGTAATAAAATCACAATAAGTAGTCAAATCATCAGTCATACCACTAGGCCTATTATTAGTACCTATATATTGACTAACAACATCATTCACATTATTTCCTGCCGCTATAGTTAAAATTTTCCCCGGCATGGCAGTACGCATAGCTTGCAATAACCGAACAAGATTAATATGATCACTTGCAGTATGCGGTTGTGCAGGAACTAAACTTTGATTCACATATTCAGTTCCATCAGTCCCTCCTACTACTGGATATTCCCAATCAATATCAAACCCATCAATAAAAGGATAGGTAACTAAGAATTGTGCCATTTTTGCGGCCAATGCATCTCTGGCTATTTGATTTTCTGCCACATAGGGTAATTTCTGCGATTTTGTCCATCCTCCAATAGAAATTAAAATTTTCAAATGCGGATAGGCTGCTTTCAACTGTTGCAAATGATAAAAATTTCCTTTAATTGGAGCGTTCCAAGGAATACCCATTTCTGTATGGTCAAAATCCGCATAGGGATCTAAAGATAATAAGTTGGTGTTTTGAGGATTGTTAGGATCCCAAGTAACATCAAAAAAAGCATAATTTAAATGCGTTAATTTATTTCCATCTATATTCGGAATATTATAATCTCTACCATAAATTGCCCATTGCGCATAATAACCCACCACTATTTTATTGTGATTGGGTTGCGCTTGAATAAGGATTGAAAAAAAGAAAGCAATAGCAGTAATAAAAGTATTTCTCATCATAATGTTATAATTAATATTTTCAAAACTATAACATTATATTAAACCAGAACCGACTGCTTTCAGGGGTACTGCTTAAGAATATACTTAATACTATCAATCAAATTTTATCCCCCTTTCATTAAATTAACTAAATACTGTTACTAAAAGCAGATCACTTTCTTAAATCTCATCACTTGTAAAACTAGCTATTTGTTTCTTTTTATAAGGTCGAATAATTAAACGTGCTTCTCTATCAAAACGAATATAATTATAGACCCAGTTCAAAAACACAACCGCTTTATTCTTGAAACCAATTAATGAAAACAAATGCACAAACATCCAAACAAACCATGCAAAAACACCACTAAACTTATAGTTAGGCAAATCAACAACCGCTTTATTACGCCCAATGGTTGCCATAGACCCCTTGTCTTTATATTTAAAAGCTTGCATTTCTTTTTTACAAATTAAACGAACCAAATTTTCTGCTAACTGCCTTCCTTGTTGCATCGCAGGTTGAGCCATCATTGGGTGACCAAGCGGATATTCTTCCGTTGTCATTTGAGCAATATCACCAACTGCAAAAATATTCGAATAGCCTTCTACTTGGTTATATGGGTTCACTTTTATTCTTGCTGCTCTAGCAACTAAAGAATTAGCATCTAGTCCATCAATTAAAGCCCCTTGAACTCCAGCTGTCCAAATTACAGTTGCACAATCAAAAGACAAATCAGAATTGGTAGTTACCGTCTTACCATCATATCCTGTAACACGAATATTTTTCCAAACACTAACGCCCAATTTTATTAAAAACTCTTCTGCTTTCTCAGAAGCATATTCACTCATCGTATTGAGTATTCTATCACCACTTTGAATGAGATTAATTTCCATTTTTCGAACATCCAAATCTGGATAGTCTTTGGGTAAAATTGCTTTTTTCATTTCAGCTAGTGCACCTGCCAACTCAACACCCGTTGGCCCTCCACCCACAAGAACAAAATTCATTAAAGCGTGTCGTTCTTCAATATCATTAGTCAAAAGTGCTTGTTCAAAATTTTCAAGAATTAAACTACGAATATTTAACGATTGCGGAATGGTTTTCATAGCCATACAATTTCGCTCCATTTCTTTATTCCCAAAGAAATTAGTTTTGGATCCAGTTGCTAATACCAAATAATCGTATTTCAACTCTCCTATATCAGCTATAATTTTATTGTTTTTAGCATCAATTTCTTTAACATCAGCCAAACGAAAATAAAAATCATTATGTTCTTGAACCACTTTCCGAATAGGATAAGCAATAGAATCTGGTTCTAAACCTCCTGTTGCAACTTGATACATTAAAGGTTGAAAATTATGATAATTGTGTTTGTCTAATAAAACAACTTGAACATTTTTGTTTCTTAATTTTTTAGCTAAAGCAATTCCTGCAAATCCTCCTCCAACTATAACAATTCTCGGAAAACTACTTCGTGGTATATTCATCTTTTAATTTACTCTTTATAGATTTCAAAGATACAAAGATTTTAAATTTTAAATTAAGTTTCCTTTTTTTCAATTTTCTTTGTAACAAGAAATACAAAATGACTACTTATACGGTATGAACGAAACATCGGAAGAAAATTTTGTAAAGCAATTACAGGAAAATCAGAACATAATCCACAAAATTTGTAGATTATATACTACTGATGAAGACTCCCATAAAGATTTGTTTCAAGAAATAACAATTCAGCTTTGGAAAGCCTATCCAAAATTTAGAGGCGATTCTAAGTTTACAACATGGGCATATCGAGTAGGTTTAAATACCGCTATTACACTTTATAGAAAAAAGAAAAAAACACTTAACACTATAGAGTTTGACACTACATTTCACAGAGTTAAACAAGAAGATTACAACTTTGAAGAAGAAGAACAGTTAAAACTTCTATACAGTGCCATTAGCGAATTGAACGACATTGAAAAAGCGTTAGTTTTCTTATATCTTGAGGATAAAGATTATACCGAAATTTCTGAAACACTAGGAATTAGCGAGGTAAATGCAAGGGTAAAAATGAACAGAGTAAAAGGAAAATTAAAAAAAATATTAAATCCGTAAAACAATGGATGAATTAGATATATTAAAAAAAGACTGGAAAAAAAGAGAAAACGCTTTCCAGCAATTGAGTGAAGCAGAAATTTATAAAATGCTACACAAAAAATCCTCTTCCATCGTGAAGTGGATATTTATTATTAGTGTTTGCGAATTTATTTTCTGGGTTGGACTTTCATTCTTAATGAAACAAAATGAACAAGTCAATAAAATATATAAAACCGACGAATATAATATCATTACAATATCAGAAATTGTAAACTACATCATTTTATTATATTTTATATTTATTTTCTATAAAAACTACATCAAAATCAATGCAAACCAATCGGTTAAAGAATTAATCAAAAATATTTTAAAAACAAAAAAAACAGTACAAGTATATATCAAAGTTGTCTTATTCTATTCTGCAATACTAGCCATTTTCGCAAGTATATATCAGTTCAACTACGATCCACAATTACTTGAAATGTACCATCAGGTAGAAGAAAGCGGCTACAAAAACTTATTCATTATTTTATCTTTACTTTTCATCCTTATCTATATTGGCCTTCTTTCATTATTCTTATGGGGCTTCTATAAATTAATATATGGCATTTTGTTAAAGAGACTATATAAGAATTACGAAGAATTAAAAAAACTAGAACTTTAAAAAATTAAATCATGGTACGATTCATTATTGAAATAGCAAAATTTGCAATGATAACAACACTTTTTTTAGTTAGTTGTATCGTAAGTGCACAACAATTGGACAATAGTCTTTTATGGAAAATCTCTGGAAATGGTCTAGAAAAACCTTCCTATCTATATGGTACAATGCATGCCGTATGCGAAACAAATATAGATGACAAAGTAATGAATGCTTTCAATGAAACCAATCAACTTTATCTAGAAATTGATATGGACGACCCAAATTTACAAGCAACTATGATGAGTGGAGTAATGATGAAAGATGGTGTTACAATGACTTCATTAATTACAGAAGAAGAAGCAGAAAAACTAGATGCATTTTTACAGAAAAACGTTGGCTATCCAATAAAAATGTTTAACACTGTAAAGCCTTTCATCATTACTTCTATGTATCTACCAAAACTGTTGGATTGCCCAATGAAAGCTGTTGAAACAGAATTAATAGCAATTTCTAAGGAACAAAACGAAGAAGTATTTGGTTTGGAAACAATTCAAGAACAAATAGCTGTTTTTGATAAAATCCCATATAAAATTCAAATAGAAGAATTATTAAAATCCGTAGCATCAGATTTGAAAAAAGATAAAGAAGAAATGAATAAAATGCTGACTATTTATAAAAGTGAAAATATTGAAGCAATGTTAAACTTCACAAAAGAGTCAGATAACAAAATGATGACAGATTATGAAAATGACCTACTAATCAATAGAAATAAAAAATGGATTCCAGTAATTGAAAAAGTAGCCAAAGAAAACCCAACTTTTTTTGGTGTTGGAGCAGCACATTTGGCAGGAGAAAATGGCGTAATTAAACTACTACGAAAAAAAGGCTTTAAAGTTGAAGCTGTAAAATAGACAATAAAAAAGAGGCTGTCCAAAAAGTAAGGACAGCCTTTTTTATTTGTATTTTTTCTCTAAAATTAGTATCTTAGAGTTGAGACAAAAATACACAATGGCTAAGATAGTTTTTAAAAATCAAACAGGCAATTCTCCAGAGTTATTTCCTATCAATATTTTCGATAGAATACCGCAAAACCATCCAGTTCACTTAGTGGAACAAGTTGTTAATCAGTTAGATATAAGTGAAATATTGAAAAAATATAAAGGAGGTGGTACTTCAGCTTACCATCCAAGAATGATGATTAAGGTTTTGTTTTACAGTTATTTATCTAATGTATATTCTTGCAGAAAAATTGCAAAAGCACTTCAGGAGAACATTCATTTTATGTATATTTCGGGCAACTCGACTCCTGATTTTAGAACGATAAACGATTTTAGGGGTAAAGTTTTAAAAAATCATATCCAAACTCTTTTTGCAGAAGTAGTAAAAATGCTTGTAAAAATGGGATATGTTAGCTTAGACATTCAGTATATTGATGGTACAAAAATAGAATCCAAAGCTAATAAATATACTTTTGTATGGAGAGGTTCCGTTGAGAAATATAAAGAAAAACTAGAAATTAAAATTAATCATATTCTATCAACTATTGAAAACAGTATTCAATCTGATAATCAAGAACTAAATATAGAAGAATTACCAAAATCGATTGATTCAGAAAGTTTAAAAGAAAAGCTTTCGATTCTTAATAAAAAACTCAAAGAACCTACCAAAAAACAGGCAAGAGAATTGCAAAAACTTCAAGAGGAACATCTTCCAAAGCTTGAAAAATATGAAAAAGACTTGGTTACAATGGGAAACAGGAACTCCTATAGTAAAACAGATCCCGAAGCTACCTTTATGAGAATGAAAGAAGATCATATGAAAAACGGTCAATTAAAACCTGCTTACAATCCACAAATATCTACTGAAAACCAATTTATTACACATGTTTCTATTCATCAAACAACAAATGACACTACAACCTTAAGTTCTCATCTTGAAGGTTTTGAAAAAGCCTATCAAAAACAGAGCAAGGAAATCGTTGCAGATGCAGGTTATGGCAGTGAAGAAAATTATCAAATGCTTGAAGAAAAAAAGGCTGATGCTTATGTTAAATACAACTATTTTCATCAAGAACAAAAAAGAAAGATAAAAAACAATCCTTTTCTTGTTCAAAACTTATTCTACAACGAAGAACACGATTTTTATGTTTGTCCAATGGGGCAAATTATGCAAAAAACAGGAGTAGGAAAACGTGAAACCAGTACTGGATATGAATCACAAATTACATATTATCAAGCCAAAAGATGCCAAGGATGTCCTTTACGAAGTCAATGTCATCAAGCAAAAGGTAATAGAATTTTATCAGTCAATCATCGATTAAATGAATTAAAAGAAAAAGCAAGAAAGCTACTAATGAGTGAAAAAGGACTAAAACATCGAAGTAAACGTCCAATAGAGGTAGAAGCAGTTTTTGGTCAACTTAAAAGCAATAATAAATTCAATCGATTCACAATGAAGGGTTTAAAAAAAGTAACATTAGAGTTTTTACTAATGGCCCTTGGACACAACTTTAGAAAAATGAATGCATTCAAGACAGACTTGCCAAAATTTGTTTTCAAAACCAAAATTCACACTTATCTAGCCTATTTTAAAACTAAAATTTGCCTTGTTAAAGTAACTCAAAGTTATTTTGCTATTATTTTTTCTTCAAAACAAAATAGCTTAAAAATAGCTACATAAAAAAAGCTGTCCTTTTCGGACAGCCCCTTTTTTATTTATTTAATACCGCCACATTCTATCTTTATTCAATCTTGCTTGTTCTTCAAGCTCTTCAACAGGAATTACTTTCAAAAAAGAAGGATGTTGCTCAATTGCATATTCAATTTTTTCAACAACACTATCCACTGTATCCTTTTCATAATCAATTTCTAATGGTGGTTTTATTACAAAAGATTGCAGAATCCCTTTCTTTTTAATACGCAATCCTTTTCTATCAAATGAACGTCTAAAACCATCAATCACAATAGGAATCACAATAGGTTTATGCTGAAGAATAATATGCGCTGTACCTTTTCGCACTGGTTTAAAAGAACGAGTGGTTCCTTGAGGAAACGTTACCACCCAACCATCGTCTAAAGCAATTTTAATATTTTCAGTATCATTAGGATTAACGTCGCGCTTCACATCTTTCCCTTCCGCTCTCCATGTGCGCTCCACTGTAATGGCTCCAGCATAAGCTAAAATTTTTGGCAATAATCCAGACTGCATTGTTTCCTTTGCTGCCACATAATACATATTCATTTTGGGTTTCCACAAATAACCAACATTTTTAATGTTATTTTCCCTTCCTTTTAATGAGGCATTAAAAACGTGAAACATTGAAACAACATCAGCAAAATACGTTTGATGATTCGATATAAACAAGACATTAGTATCTGGTAAAGATCTAATAATTTCAGATCCTTCAATATGCAATTGATTAAAACCTCTATATCGCTTGTGAGTAAAAGTACCTGCAATACGAATTAACCATTTTTTTAAGAACAATATATGCCCGAAAGGATTTCTTTTTAATAATCCCATAGTTTTTGTATGTTTAAAAATAGAAATTGGGTTGCAAAAATAACAAAACCAACCATTTTTATGTTAAAAATATAAAAAAAAACAAGTTTTCAAACTCAAAATCGAATGCTATTTTTAACAGCTTCTTTTAACTCACTCATCATCATTGCAGTAGCACCCCAAACCACATATTTTTCAACCATAAAGGCAGGCACTTCAATATCTACTGCATAGGAAGTTGTCATTTTTACTTTTGTAATTGTCCTTTCATCTAAAAATAAAGATAATGGAAACTCTAAAACGCTTTTAACCTCATCGAAATCAGGAACAAACTGCAACTCCTCATGTGAAACGCCCATAAAAGGAGAGACCAAAAAATTACTCGGGGGAATATAAACTTTACTAAAAGGTTTAATAATTTGAATCTTTTCTGGAGAAATGCCAACTTCTTCATGTGTTTCTCTTAAAGCAGTAGCTGCTAAATCTTTATCCTCTATTTCTACTTTGCCTCCCGGAAACCCAATCTGAGAAGAATGAACCCCCGGATAACTATTCCTTACAATTAAAGCCAAATGTGTTTGCTTTCCTTTTGGATAGAACAACATTAAAACAGCAGCCTCTCTCGGCTCTTTTTCAAGATAGTCCATTTCCTTTAAAAAAGAAATTCTTTCCAAAGGAGCCATTTTTGCATGCGCTTCTGTCGCTAACAACTTTTCTTTTTCTATTTTTGGAACATATTTTATAAAATCTTGAAATAACATCTTAATTAGGATTTTGACATATAAAGTTACTTCAATTTTTTTAACCTAAGTTAATTTTTTTAAATAATGTATAGCAAAGAAGACGCAAAAAGAATAAAAAGAGAATTTTGGATACAATTTGCAGAAGAATACCCTAGAAAATGGATTTTATATAACACAAAAATAAAAGATTTCGCATTCAAATTCTATATAGACAACAAAAAAGCACAAGTTCTTCTCGAAATTGAACCCAAAGAAGACGAAAAAAGAACTATATATTATGAAAAAATTGAATCTTTAAAAACCATACTCTTTGAAGATTACATAAATGACGCTATATTTGAAAGAGATTTTTATTTAGAATCTGGAAAAGTTGTTAGTCGAATTTGGGTTGAACTCAACGGGATAAGTATCAACAACAAAAGTACTTGGAATAGTGTTTTTGATTTTTTCTATGAGAAAATGGATGCTTTTGAACGCTTTTTCTATGAGCATGAAGAATATATCAATGATCTTGAAACAAATACATAAAACAATTGTTTTGTTAGCTACAAAACACAATTTTTCAGTATTTGAATTTAGTTTTGAATGCTTTTTTAAATAATATAATTTATAAAAGACAAAAAATTATAACACAAAAAAGTAAAACAGTAATTTTTAAAAGTAAAACAATGCTAATAACCTCAATTAAAGAAAATTTTACAGAAATTCTACAATTGTTAGATCAGATCAACGATGTAGAGTTTACAGATAGCCACTTAGAATTGAGCAATGCAACTATTGGTGAACATACACGCCATATAATTGAGCTCTATGAAGTTTTAATTCATTCTTATGATTTTAGCACTGTAAACTATGATAAAAGAAATAGAAATTTGATTCTTCAAACTTCTATTAGTGAGGCAAAAAAAGCAATAGAAAATATCCTTACTGTGATTAGCAAACCGAATAAAGATCTAGTATTAGAGCAAGGAACAACTGCAGTTTTTTTCACTGTTAAAACTAATTATTTTAGAGAATTGTTATACAATTTAGAACACAGCATCCACCATCAAGCGCTCATGAAAGTAGCGTTATTGAAAAACCCTAAGATTAATATTTCTCCAAATTTTGGTGTTGCAAAATCTACCATAGAATATAGAAAACAATGTGTACAGTAACCTACGTTCCTTTAAAAGAAGGTTTTTGTCTTACCTCAAATCGAGATGAAAAGATTACTCGGGAAAAAGCCATTCCGCCAAAAGAATATAATATTAATAATAAGAAAGTGATATTTCCAAAAGACCCAAAAGCAGGTGGAACTTGGTTTTCTTTTGATGAGAAAAATATTATTATATTATTAAACGGTGCCAAAGAAAAACACCTTTCAAAAAAAAGTTATAGAAAAAGTAGAGGACTAATCGTTCTAGATTTAATTAGCAGTAATAGTATTTTGGACGCTTGGGAAACCATAAATTTAGACAATATTGAACCTTTTACAATCGTATTTTCGAATAGTAAAGAACTATACCAACTACAGTGGAATGAAAAAGAAAAATCTACCATTTCATTAAATCCTAAAGAGTACCACATTTGGTCTTCATCAACACTCTACTCTAGAGAAATAAGAGCAGAAAGAGAACTATGGTTTCGTGATTTTATTCATAAAAACAAAAAGTCAATAAATGCAGAATTACTCTTAGAATTTCATCAATTTACAGAAACAAACAATAAAGATTATGGATTGCAAATAAACCGCAATAACCTATTAAAAACAATAAGCATAACACAATGTGTGCAGTTTCAAAATGAACTCAAATCAAAATATATTGATTTAATGTAAATGAAAAAAACAAATTTATTACTTCATAAAATTAAACATTGGGAATATTGGCCCTATCAAATTGTTTATCTACCTGTCTATTTTCAATATTTATATTATGCCATAAAAGCAAAGTCTTTCTTCTTCTTTAATGCTTCAAACCCGACTATAAAAAACGGCGGTTTTTTTATGGAATCTAAAAAAGAAATATACGATTTAATTCCTGAAGAATACTACCCAAAAACACTTTTGTTCCAAGAAAAAACAAGTTTAAAAGAAGTAAAAGAACGCATCAAAACACATCAATTAGAATATCCTTTAATAGCCAAACCAGATATTGGATTGAGGGGAACAGCTGTAAAAAAAATCAATACAGAAGAAGAATTAATTAATTATATATCAAGAGCCAATTTTAATTTTTTAATTCAAGAATTAATTCCTTTTGAAAACGAAATTGGTTTGTTTTATGTGAAACTACCAAACCAAGAAAAAGGCACAATTACTGGAATTGTACAAAAAGAATTCATGATTATAAAAGGAAATGGCAAAAACACAATTAAAGAACATCTAGAAAAAGACCCTCGATACCTTTTTCAGATTGAGACACTAGAAAAAGAATACAAAGAGAAATTAAATACCATTCTAACTGAAAACGAATCTATAAACCTTGTCCCATATGGAAATCATTGTAGAGGAACAAAATTCATAGATGCAAGTCATAGAATAACTCCAAAACTAATCGATACTTTTAATTCTATTTGTAGCAAAATTGATGGATTTCATTTTGGAAGAATGGATATTATGTTCAGTAGTTATAAAGAACTTGAAGAAGGTAGAAATTTTCAAATAGTAGAGCTTAATGGAGCCATTAGCGAACCAACCCACATGTATGACCCAAAACATTCTCTATTATATGGTTGGAAAGAATTAACCCGCCATTTTAAATATATGTATCAAATTAGTATCAATAATAAAAAAAATGGTTGCCAATATTTGACATTTAAAGAAGGAATAAAAGAATTTAAAAAGCATCAAGAATATTATGAAACTATTTTAAAGTTTTAAACAAATACAGTATAAGATTGCAATTTAGTCTGTTCTAAATATTTTTTTGTAGATTTATTACTTTTTCCACTACATAAAACCATACAAATGAATCTTAAACTAGAAACAAAACGATTGCTCCTTAGACCCATAGTAATAAATGATGCAGAAGCTATGTTTGCCATGGACAGCAACCCAAATGTACATAAATACCTGTGGCAAAAGCCTTCAACAACAATTGAAGAAACTATAAAAACCATTGAATACGTACAAAAACAATACAAAGAAAACAATATTGGTAGATTTGCAACAATTCTAAAAGAAACAGGTGAATTTATTGGCTGGACAGGGATTAAATTTGTAAATGAACACGAAGAAAACGGTAATACAAACTTCTTTGATTATGGGTATCGTTTGAACGAAAAATTTTGGGGAAAAGGCTATGCAACAGAAGCTTCAATAGCTTGGTTAGATTATGGCTTTAATGAAATGAATATACCCAAAATGAATGCCTATACCCATGCTAAAAATGGAGCATCAAATCACATACTACAAAAAATAGGACTACAATTTATGGAAGACTATCTAGATAAAGATGGAGTTTTTTGGAAATGGTGGCAAATGAACAATCCAAACACTAGAATATGAATTTAATTTTAGAAACAGAACGTCTATTACTTCGCCCAATAGATTTAAATGACGCAGAAGATATGTTTCAACTTGACAACAATCCCAATGTTCATAAATATTTAGGAAACAAACCCGTTAAAACAATTGAAGAAAGCATTGCCTATATTAAAAACATTCAGCAACAATATTTAGAAAATAATATCGGTAGATTTGCTGTTATTTTGAAGAAAAACAATACTTTTCTAGGTTGGTGTGGATTAAAATTCATTACAGAAGAAGAAAACAATCACAATAATTTCTATGAAATAGGGTATCGTTTCAAAGAAGAGTTTTGGGGACAAGGTTTTGCCTACGAATCAGCAACCGAATGGCTTAAATATGCTTTTAATACCTTGAAAGTTCCAGTACTCTACGCATCGGCTCATATTGATAACAAAGGCTCTCGAAAAGTTTTAGAAAAAATAGGACTACAAATACAAAATGAATACCTATGGAATAATGAAATTCCATGTGTTTGGTATAAATTAAATAATAAATAAAAAACAACCTCAATCTAAACGAATAAATTGAGGTTGCAAAAAAATAATCAAATTATAAAAAAACATTATGTCTAAATTTATTTGACCAAAAGTTTCATCACTTTATAGTCATGATTAGGGCTCACAACCTTACAGAAATACAATCCTGTACTTAATTTCCCTCTACCAATTTGTATTTCATTTCTACCATTTACAGCATCAAAATTAATCTCTTCAACAATTTTACCAAGCTGGTTATAAACATATAGCGTTACCGTTTCTTCTTGTAGTGTAATAAAATGAAGTGAAGATTCAGTTACCATAGGATTAGGTTGAATGCTTATTCTATCTAAATCCGAAGTGTTAAATGTTTCTATATATTCTTTCGAAAAACGAATATCTTCCAATGTCATTTCCTTCGTTACCATCGTTCCATTTTCAGATTTCATTGTAAAAACAATCGTTTTAATATCATTTAGTACTAATTCAGAACCGTCTGTAGTTGTGAACACAGAAAAAGGAATAGCATAATCTTTAAGAGAGTTGGTTAAAACAATAGACGTTTTATATTGCTCTTCCCAATCATTGATACTTTGCTTCACAAATCTAATTTCCAAAATCCCTGTTCCTTTCGCTTTCAATTTAAAACTTTGATAATCTGACAAATCCACAGCCTTAAACCTAGGTGTTAATGCTCTATAAACGGCCACATAATCTGTAATATTTGCACTCAGAACTACGTTTCTTTCTACTGGAAATTCATCAATATCAAAAAGAGTAGCGTTAGGTAAAACTGCATAATTAGTAACCGATGTGTTTGTTCCTGAATCATCTACTCCCCAAGGACCGTCAGACATGAACAAATCATCTGGAGTTGCAATCCCATCACCAATTCTAAAACCAACGTCAAAAAGAGCACCTGTCGCTAATTGTAAATTAGTGATATAATTCCCAGCAAGATTTATTTGAGATGTTAAAGAAGTATTTCCACTTGTCTCAGTCACTCTCAGTCCTGCATCAAAAGTAACATCTTGAGTACGATTGGTATTAACAACTTGTAAATCTAAATTTCCATTATTATATTTTCCTTTTCTAACATAGACTGTTGGAGGCAAAGAATTATTAAAACTTGAAATCGGTTTTTGAACATTCACTAAGTGCAAAACTTCGGTACCAAGTCGATACAAGTCGTCTAACGAGTTAGTCCAAATTTGAAAATTATAGAACGTTACATTATCTTCATAGGAAGATAAGTTCCAATGACTTTCAATTGCAAAATTAGTATCGCTATTAATCACTTTTGCAGAAAAACTCAATACAAATTCCATAGAGCCATCTGTATTTTTAATTATCGATTTAATAAATGTTTGACCATCAATTTCGATAGTTGAAACCGATAATAATTGTGCGCCTAATAATCGATCACAAATATATTTTGTATGCTCATAGACACCATCTTCCGTTTTTAGTGCTAAAATAGAAGCAATTGACTTATTATTTTTAATATAATCTACAGAATATACTTGAGTTGCATTTGTAATATTCAATAAATCCAAAGGTGTCGACTCTATTGCTTCGTCTTCAAGTAAAGTTCCAACAGGAATAAAATCTGCTAATTGAAAACTATTGGTGCTCTTAGTGCCATAATTAGCACTTCTAATCACCTTTCTTGCTTTCTCACTATTAAATTTATAGCTATTTTTTGCGCGGTTAAAATTTCGTTTATTTATCTGCTGAGCTAATCTGTTATTACTTTCCAAACCACCTTCGTTTCCTCCAGAAACTGGAGGTTGAATTACAGGGCAAGAACCATAACCAGAACAAGAAGGATCATCGCAATCTACTAATCCATCACCATCATCATCAATTCCATTTGAGCAATCTTCTTGTGGTACTGGTGCCGTTGGACAGCGAGCTCCATCATTACTTGAACTTGATGGACCAAAAGCAAAAAGATTGGATGCAATTGCATTATTACCATCTAAATTTTGAACATTGTTAATAATATAAATAGTTCCCGTTTGGTTTGCAGACACATAGAAATTCCCTGCTGCATCAAAATAAACTGCCCCATAGGTATAGCTTAAACCATTAAGTATAGGCACAACACCCAACGATGTTACATTTCCATTGGATGAGTCAATTCTATATAAAATATTAGAGCCTTGTTCAACAGTATATAAATACCCATCGGTTGCATTAAAAGCCCAATCATGGACAGAAATACTTTGTGATAAACTTTCTGTTGAAATATAGGTTCCAAAATTTGGAGATTCAGGATCTAAATCTATTTTATAATATGTGGCTCCACCTGCTTTAAGATAATAAATACCATTTGCATTAATATCTCCAACATATTTATTTCCAGTTGTCAACTCAGGTATGTAATAAGTCGTTGTAGCAAAATCTTGTCCAATTCGAACTATTGTTTTGTCTGGTGAACTTAAATATCCCCAAATATAACCATCCGCCGGATTGTATGCTGCTGCATTAATATTACCAGGCGTTACATCGGTAGCCACCAAATATGAGTTTCCTGAAGCTAAGTCTATAGAATACACATCATTAAATTGAAACAAATAGGCACTATAATCACAATAAAAAGGATTATTCTGTGCATAAACATTAAAGTTAATCAGCAATAAAGTACTCATTAACCAAATTTCTTTAATATAAGTAGTATTTTTTTTCATGCTATTGATATTTAAAATGTTATATAAAGTTAAGATTTTTATACCCTTAATTATTTTATCTTCGGCTAACACAATTTGATTGTCGTTAAAAAACGTCTTTCCTTCGACGAACTATTTTTAAGGCCTAATAATTATTGGTTTATAATCAATAGCAGTACTTTAAAGATACAAAAAAAACTATTCTAAAAAAATTCAAGAACTAATAAGCAAGGTTTCAAATATAACAAAAGAGTCATTTTACTATAGGAAAAAAAGACAAACGTTAAAAAAAACCAAAATTAAAATTGGTTTATATAGCTAAAAACTAATTCTTACTATATTTAGCACTTTTAACAACCAAACCGAAACTTTCTATGAGAATTTACACACTCTTGATTGTATTTTACATCACATTAATAAGTAATGCCCAAGATTACTTTCCTAAAAATGATGGCGTAAAACAATCTTTTAAAAACTATGTTGCAGTAACCAATGCAACAATTTATGTTACATCAACACAAAAAATAGACAAAGCAACCCTACTATTAAAAGAAGGAAAAGTTATAGATGTTGGAGCAAATATTTCTGTTCCTAAAAATGCAACAATAATTGATGCCACTGGAAAAACAATTTACCCTTCATTTATTGATCTTTATAGCCAATTTGGAATAGACAAACCTCAACCAACCGTTACAAGAGGTTTTGCTAGAGAATATGACACCAGTAGAGAAGGATATTACTGGAATGACCATATTAAGCCAGAATACAATGCCTATGAAAACTTAAAATATGATTCAAAAACTGCCGATTTACTTAGAAAGATTGGTTTCGGAACAGTTGTTAGTCATCTTAATGATGGTGTAATTGCTGGTACTGGTTTACTTTGGACTTTGAATGATGATGATAACAATGCAAAACGCATTCTAAACACAAAAGTATCACAACATTTTACATTCAATAGAAGTAAATTTTCAAATCAAAACTACCCTTCTTCGCTAATGGGAAGCATGGCATTAATTCGCCAAGTATATCATGATGCAAAATGGTATGCTGCTGGAAACTCAAAAACAAAAGACCTGTCTTTAGAAAGCTTTAATGCTAATAAAAACTTATTACAAATTTTTGATGCAGGCGATATTCTAAATAAATTAAGAGCAAACAAAATTGGTAAAGAATTTAACGTTAACTATATAATTAAAGGAGATGGTGATGAATTTGTAAAAATTGACGAAATAAAAAAAACAGGAGCAACCTATATTATTCCTTTAAATTTTCCAGAAGCCTATGATGTTTCCGATCCTTATTTAGCGCAACAAGTTAGTTTAAGCGATATGAAATTTTGGAATCAGGCTCCTTTCAATTTAAAAATAGTAGCAGAAAACAATATTAATTTTGTACTTACAGCTTCAGACAATAAAGACACCAAAGACTTTTTAGCCAATTTAAGAAAAGCTGTTCTTTATGGACTTCCGAAAGAAAAAGCATTAGCAGCATTAACAGAGATTCCAGCAAAATTATTAAATCAGTCGAATGTTATTGGTTCCTTAAACAAAGGAGCACTAGCCAATTTTATAATCGTTTCTGGTGATCTTTTCGATGAGAAAAGTACTATACACGAAAACTGGATTCAAGGAAATAGAAATATCATAGACAAAATGGATATTGAAGATATTCGTGGCAACTATGATTTAACTTTCAACAATGAAACATTCGAATTAAAACTTACTGGCGAATTAGACAAACTTGAAGCAAAAATTGCTAAAGACAGTATTAATTATGGAACAAAAATTACCTATAATGAACCTTGGGTTTCATTAGTAATTAAAACCAACGACACTATAAATACAACTTATTACAGGCTAACAGGTACAAAAAATCAAAATAGTCTTAAAGGAAAAGCTGTATTAGAAAATGGAAATGAAACTGTTTGGTCTGCAATTAAAAAAGAAGACAAAAAAGAAGACAAAAAAGAAGACAAAAAAGAAGAACCTAAAATTCCTGAAATGGTTCCTGTAACTTTTCCTAATATCGCCTATGGCAATAGTGAAAAGCCAAAACAAGAACGTCTTCTTTTCAAAAACGCAACGGTTTGGACTGGAGAAAAAGAAGGTAATCTTCTGGAAACTGATGTATTAATAGAAAATGGGAAAATCACTCAAATTGGTAAAAACATCTCAAATGCAAATGCCAGAATAATTGATGCGACAGGAAAACACTTAACTGCTGGCATAATCGATGAGCATTCCCATATTGCTATTTCGAAAGGAGTAAATGAAGGAGGGCAAAACTCTTCAGCAGAAGTAACTATAGAAGATGTAGTCAATTCTGACGATATTAATATTTACAGAAATCTTTCTGGTGGAGTAACCTCTGCCAATCTATTACATGGCTCTGCAAACCCAATTGGAGGGCGAGCAGCATTCATCAAACTGAAATGGGGCTACACACCCGATGAAATGCTAGTTAAAGACGCACCAAAATATATCAAATTTGCATTAGGTGAAAATGTAAAACAATCCAACTGGGGAAGCGGACGTTTTCCACAAACAAGAATGGGTGTTGAGCAAGTATATGAAGATTATTTTTCTCGTGCATTAGAATACAAACAAGAATGGGAAAACTTTAATAAAAGTAAAGCCAAAAATAAAATAGCACCTCGTTTTGATATTGAAATGGAAGTTCTAGTCCAAATTTTAGATAAAAAACGCTTCATTACTTGCCATTCCTATGTGCAATCTGAAATCAACATGCTAATGAAATTAGTAGAACGCTACAACTTCAAAATTCAAACTTTTACACACATTTTAGAAGGATATAAAGTAGCAGATAAAATGGCAGCTCATGGTGTTGGTGGATCAACATTCGCAGATTGGTGGGGCTATAAATATGAAGTTAAAGACGCAATCCCTTATAATGCTGCCCTAATGAATGGTCAAGGAGTCGTAGTTTCAATCAACTCAGACGATGCAGAAATGTCTAGACGTCTAAATCAAGAAGCAGCAAAAGCAGTAAAATATGGTAATGTTTCCGAAGAAACAGCTTGGAACTTTGTAACTCTTAACCCTGCTAAGTTATTACAAGTAGATGATAAAATTGGAAGCATTAAGGTAGGTAAAGATGCAGATGTGGTACTTTGGACAGATAATCCGTTATCTATCTATGCCAAAGCAGAAAAAACAATTGTTGATGGAATTATTTTCTATGACTTAGAAAACGAAGCCGCTACTTTAGCCAGTATTCAAAAACAACGTAGTGCGTTGACAAATGATTTATTAGAAGCTAAAAATAAAGGTTTAAAAACACAAGCTCCAAAGAAAAAGGAAATTGGTCACTACCATTGTGATACTGTGGGAGAAAATTGTAAAATTGCCCACTCAAAGTATCAATAATTTTAAATGTAGAAAAAAATGAAAAAATATATAGTCACATTATTAATTAGTTGTCTTACATTTAGTCAACAAACACCCGCTTCAAAACAAAAAGAAAGTATATTAATTACTGGAGGTAAAGCACACATTGGTAATGGAAAAATAATAGAAAACAGTCTCATTTCCATCATAGACGGAAAAATTGCAACCATTGCAGATGCAACTGTAACTAAAGTTAGTAAACATGATATTACCATAGATGCCACTGGAAAAGAAATTTATCCTGGAATTATTGCCCCTAATGCTACTTTAGGACTAGTAGAGATTGACGCAGTAAAAGCTTCAGATGATGAAAATGAAATGGGACAAATGAATCCACATATAAGAAGTATTATTGCCTATAATACAGAATCAGGACTGGTTGAAGCCGCAAGACCAAGTGGTGTTCTTTTAGCTCAAATTGCCCCAAGAGGAGGTAGAATTTCAGGTACTTCATCGGTTGTGCAACTTGATGCTTGGAATTGGGAAGATGCGGTAATTAAAGAAAATGATGGAATTCATCTTAACTGGCCAAGAAGTTATTCTCGTTCTGGGTGGTGGGCAGAACCAGGAGGAATTGAACCGAATAAAAAATATGATGATCAAATTAAAGAAATTCAAGATTTTATTAATGATGCTAATGCCTACATAAACACTAACTCTACAAAAAGAGACATTCCTTATGAAGCAATGAAAGGTTTAACTACTGGAGAAAAACAACTTTTTGTGCATGTTGATGGAGAAAAAGAAATTGTAGATGCAATACTTTTTAAAAAGAAAAATAATATTCAAAAAATGACACTCGTTGGTGGTTATTATGCCTATAAAAACATCAGCCTTTTAAAGGATAATAATGTTGCTGTATTATTAAGAAGAGTTCATGATTTACCTTTATTAGAAGATGAAGATGTAAATTTACCATTTAAAAATGCGAAACTGCTTTCAGATGCTGGAATTCTTGTGGGGCTTCAAAATGCAGGAGACATGGAACGTATGCAAATTAGAAACCTCCCTTTTTATGCAGGAACTTGTGCTGCTTGGGGAATGAACAAAGAAGAAGCCTTAAAGCTAATTACTGCAAATACCGCAAAAATATTAGGTATAGATGCAAATTATGGTACATTAGAATCGGGAAAAAGTGCTACCTTGTTTATTTCTGAAGGTGATGCTTTAGACATGAGAACAAATAAAATAACAGTTGCTTTTATTGACGGACGTAAAATTAGTTTAGAAAGTCATCAATCAGAATTATATGATCGCTATTCTGAAAAATTTAATGCAGAAAAATAGGTTTAATTAAACTATTATCCAATATCAAATCCCATAAAACTATGATTAGCTTTTATGGGATTTTTTTTAAACATTATACCATTTCATTTAAATAAATAACTTTGTAGATTTGTCACCCAATTCAAAATTCATGAAACAAATAGCTTCAATACAAAATCCATTTATTAAATCACTTGTTCAACTACAAGAAAAAGCCAAAGCCAGAAAACAAACTGGAACTTTTTTAATTGAAGGCAAACGTGAAATTGAATTGGCAATTAAAGGAGGTTATGAAATAACTACTCTCCTATTCTACCCTGATTTAGTTTCAGAATTAGAATTGCATAACTATACTAAAACAAATACAGAAATAATAGAAATTTCAAAAGAGGTTTTTCAGAAACTAGCCTATAGAGATACTACAGAAGGTGTTTTGGCTATTGCTAAAACAAAATCTTTACAATTATCTGACTTAAATTTATCTAAAAATCCATTAATTCTTGTTGCAGAAGCTCCTGAAAAACCTGGAAACGTTGGAGCATTACTACGAACGGCAGACGCTGCAAATATAGATGCTGTAATTATAGCTAATCCTAAAAGCGACATGTATAATCCCAATATTGTTCGCTCTAGTGTAGGCTGCTTATTTACCAGACAAATTGCTACAGCTACTTCAGAAGAAGCAGTTTCTTTTCTGCAAGAAAACAATATTGCAATTTATTCAGCAACGCTTCAAGACTCAACTTCATATCACACACAAAACTACACTACTCCAACCGCAATCGTCGTTGGAACTGAAGCTACAGGATTGACTGAAATTTGGAGAAAAGAAAGTTCAAAAAATATCATCATACCCATGCAAGGTGTAATAGATTCTATGAATGTTTCAGTAGCAGCTGCAATTTTATTATTTGAAGCTAAAAGACAAAGAGGTTTCTAGTAACATTTATCGCCCAAATTTACTGTAATAAAAAACACCTGCAACCAAAAGCTACAAGTGTTCTATTAAAAAAAAGAATATCAAATTCTTTATAAGCCTATTGTACTAAATTAAAATAATACCACTGACTTTCTCCATCACAACTCGGATTGGAAGTATCACTATATACAAATCTGTAATTAAAATGTTTATAGGGAACATTTGGCAGTGAAGGCGAAAAAGTGGGGTCTTGCATTGAAATTTGACCTTCATTGGTTGTCATCATTGGAATATTTTGAACAGGGTGCGAACCAATTGGCAAAGGTTCAATTTGCATATACAAACTATTCGTAGCAGTAAAAACAACATTAGCATTCCATCTAAAAATAACACTGTAATCATAAACAGGAGATTCTGAAACCTTATGGGTTGTGCTAAAATTAATATCAAAACAAGGCATAGGCACTATTAGGTTTTCAACAATAGATTCAAGCTTATTGAACTCATCAGAGTTATTATTCAAAACATAATTTTTGAAACCTTCAAAAGTTTCATTTGTAACTTCATTTCCTATTTCATTATCTGAAGAACAAGACAATAGTAATAGAAAAAATAATACTGTAATTTTTTTCATGGTAAATTTAAAATTTGGGCGGTGCAAAAGTAGTTGTTTTTTTTATAATTCCATCCTAAGAGAAAGCACTTGCACAATCCATATCTTTGTTATAACTTTATGTTGTAAAGAAAAAATATGACAGAACTTGAATTAGAAGCAGAAAACAAAGCAATTGCACAAGAATACAAAGAATTACTTCGTATTAGCTATCAAACTCTTACAACTGAAGATAAAAAACTAATTCGTAAAGCATTTGATGTTGCTGTAGATGCCCACAAAGAGCAAAGGAGAAAATCTGGAGAAGCCTATATCTTCCACCCTATTGCTGTGGCTAAAATTGTAGCATCAGAAATTGGTCTTGGTGCTACTTCCATTGCTGCCGCATTAATGCATGACGTTGTAGAAGACACCGATATTACAGTTGAAGACATTACCAAAATGTTCAACCCTAAAATTGGTCAAATCGTAGAAGGATTAACTAAAATATCAAAAGTTAAAACAGAACAAGATGTTTCCATGCAAGCGGAAAATTTTCGCAAAATGCTATTAACATTAAATGATGATGTTAGGGTAATTCTCATTAAGATTGCTGATCGATTGCACAATATGCAAACCATGGGAAGCATGGCAGAATACAAACAAGCCAAAATTGCATCAGAAACATTATACATCTACGCCCCACTAGCACATCGCTTAGGGCTCTATAATATCAAAACTCAATTAGAAGACTTAGGCTTAAAATATACAGAACCAGAAGTTTTTAATGAGATTGTAAGTAAGATAAAAGAAACCAAACAAGAGCAAGACGAATACATCAAATCTATATCTGGTGTTATATCTGCTTCTTTAGACAATGAAGGAGTAGAATACAGTATAAAAGGGAGACCAAAATCTATCTATTCTATACGTAGGAAAATGAAAGCTCAAGGTGTAACATTTGATGAAGTATATGATAAATTTGCATTAAGAATCATTTATAAATCAGAACCTAACAATGAGAAATTCTTAGCTTGGAAAATATATTCTGTAGTGACCGACCATTATCGTCCTAGTCCTAGTCGTCTTAGAGATTGGATTTCCTCACCAAAATCTACTGGCTACGAAGCATTACACATTACCGTTATGGGACCAAAAGGAAGATGGGTCGAAATACAAGTACGTAGCGAACGAATGGACGAAATTGCAGAGAAAGGATATGCTGCACACTACAAATATAAAAATGGAGCAACAGAAGAACACGGATTAGAAATTTGGTTAAACCAATTAAAAGAAGCTCTAGAAAATCAAGCAGCAAATGCAGTAGATTTTGTTGAAGATTTTAAATTAAACTTATATTCAAAAGAAATTTATATTTTCACTCCAAAAGGCGACATTAAGTCTTTACCTAAAGGAGCAACAACATTAGATTTTGCCTATAGCATTCATACCGATATTGGTTCAAAAACAAGAGGCACAAGAGTTAATGGAAAACTAGTGCCTTTAAATCACATATTAAACAGTGGTGATCAAGTAGAAATTATAACTTCTCCCAACCAAAAACCTACTGTTCAATGGCTTGATTATGTAACAACTTCAAGAGCAAAAAACAAAATTAAAAACTCATTAAATGAGAATACTAAAAAGATTGCTGAAGACGGAAAAGAAATCCTAAGCCGAAAACTGCGTCATTTAAAAATTACTTTAAACGAAACAACAACAAACGAACTTGTCAACTTTTTCAAATTACAAACTAGTTTAGATTTGTTTTATCGCGTCGGAATTGGTGCCATAGAAAATCAAAAACTAAAAGATTATGCGGCACAAAAAAGCAATACATTAGTCAACTTTCTTAAAAAGCCATTTAATCGTATTCCGAACGTAAAGCCAGAGCAAATACAAAAAAATGAAATTAGTAAAAAATATGATTTATTAGTTTTTGGAATAGAACAAGACAAATTAGACTACAAACTCTCCACTTGTTGTAATCCCATACCAGGAGATGAAGTTTTTGGTTTCATAACCATTAACGAAGGAATAAAAGTACACCGCAAAGACTGTCCAAATGCAATTAGTCTTCAGTCTAACTATGCCTATCGAATTATTCCTGCAAAATGGATTGATTCAAGTCAAGAAGAATTTAAAGCCATATTAAACATTACTGGTATGGATAGTATTGGGCTAACAAACGACCTTACTAAGGTTATTTCAAACCAAATGCATGTGAATATTCAAAACATCTCATTAAGTGGCGATGCAGGTATTTTTAAAGGAAAAATAACAGTTATTGTTCCAAACAATACCATTTTAAAACGCTTGATAGATAATATTAAAAAAGTTGACGGAATAGACAAAGTAACTCGTGTTTATCAAAATTAAAACACATTCAAAACCAATAGTATTTGCAAAGTATAAATGTTATTAATAGCTAATTGTTAAAAAAAACTACTAAGTTATAACCGCTATGCTTTAAGTTTACTTATCTTTGCAATTATTCAGTTAACCCATATGGAAGACAATAAAAATCAAGAAATTGTAAAAAACGTATTTACTAAATACCTTGAAGAAAAAGCACATCGCAAAACTCCAGAGCGTTATGCTATTCTTCAAGAAATTTATAATTCAAAAGAACATTTTGATATCGAATCTTTGTATATCAAAATGAAAAACAAAAATTATCGTGTAAGTAGAGCAACGCTGTATAACACCATAGAAATATTATTAGAATGCGGATTAGTTCGTCGTCATCAATTTGGGCAAAATCAAGCACATTATGAAAAATCCTATTTTGACAAACAACACGACCATATCATATTAACAGATAGCGATGAAGTAATTGAATTTTGCGATCCTCGCATTCAACAAATAAAAAAAACCATGGAAGAACTATTTGATATAGACATCCACACTCATTCGCTATATTTCTATGGCACAAAAAAAGAAAAATAACACACATACTATTATTAATAATATAAACTAACTACTAAAAATGACTGTAGATTTATTACTAGGACTTCAATGGGGAGACGAAGGTAAAGGAAAAATCGTAGATGTATTAACTTCAAAATATGATATAATTGCTCGTTTCCAAGGAGGTCCAAATGCAGGACATACGCTAGAATTTGATGGAATAAAACACGTACTAAGAACAATTCCATCTGGTATATTCCATAAAAATGCAATTAACATTATCGGTAACGGAGTAGTTATTGATCCAGTTGTTTTTCAAAAAGAATTAGAAGGATTAGAAAAATTTAAGATGGATGTTACATCTAAATTACTTATTTCTAGAAAAGCACATCTTATTTTACCAACACATAGACTTTTAGATGCCGCTTCAGAAGCTTCTAAAGGAAAAGCTAAAATTGGTTCTACACTAAAAGGAATTGGTCCAACCTATATGGACAAAACAGGTAGAAACGGAATTAGAGTTGGTGATATTGAATTAGAAGATTTCAAATTACGTTACAGAGCATTAGCGGATAAGCACGAAGCAATGATTGCTTTTTATGATGTTGATTTACAGTATGACCTAAAAGAAATGGAAGAAGAATTCTTCAACTCTATTGAAGGGCTAAAAAAATTAACATTTATTGACAGTGAAGAATACTTAAATAAAGCGCTAAAAGAAGGAAAAACAATTTTGGCTGAAGGTGCACAAGGATCTTTACTAGATGTCGATTTCGGGACTTACCCATTTGTTACTTCTTCAACTACAACAGCAGCTGGAGCTTGCACGGGGTTAGGAATTGCTCCTAACAAAGTAAAAGATGTCTACGGAATTTTCAAAGCCTATACTACTCGTGTTGGTAGCGGACCATTCCCTACAGAACTTTTCAACGAGGAAGGCCAAACAATGGCAAAAGTTGGAAACGAATTTGGAGCTGTAACGGGTCGCCCAAGAAGATGCGGATGGTTAGATCTTGTTGCTTTAAAATATGCTGTTCAAGTTAACGGTGTTACACAATTATATATGATGAAGGGAGATGTACTTTCTGGATTTGAAACTTTAGATATTTGTACTGCTTACAAATATAAGGGTAAAGAAATTCAACATTTACCTTACAATATTGAACCTGAAAATATTGAACCAATTTTTACAACTTTAAAAGGTTGGAAAGCCGATTTAACAGGAATGACAACTTATGATGAATTACCAGTTGAACTTAAAGAATATATAGAATTTATTGAAAAAGAAGTTCAAGTTCCAATTAAAGTTATTTCTGTTGGACCAGATAGAAAACAAACTATTACAAAATAAATCATTAAACGCTTTCAAATAGAAAGCGTTTTTTATTATAAAAAAATCTTAATTGAGAAGTCTTATTCTACTTTTTACTTATTTTTGACACAAAATAAATTCAGTTGAAAAAAATAGCACATTATATACTTTGCTCTTTACTGTTTGGAACACTAACAAACGCACAAGAAAAAGAAAAAAAGAACATTTCAATAGAAAAAGAGCAATCCAATAAAATCATTATTGAACATTCTGATTTTATTGACATGAACCAGTATGAAATTCCTGGAGCAACAGTTTTTACAGGGAATGTAAGAGTATTACATAAAGGAACAAAAATTAATTGCAACAAAGCCTATTATTTCACCGATGAAAACTATGTAAAAGCCTTTGGTAACGTACAAATTAATCAAGGAGATTCCATTACTATGAATAGCCGATATGCTGAATATGATGGCGTAGATGAATTTGCCTTTGCAACAGGAGACGTTTATCTTCGTTCTCCAGAATCTACCCTAACTACAGATACTATCTTCTTCGATAAGAAAAGTCAAATTGCCTATTACAACAGTCACGGCACAATAGTCAATAAAGAAAATACTTTAAAAAGTAATTCTGGAAAATATTTTTTAAACTCAAAAAAATACCAATTCACTTCTGCTGTTACTGTAACCAATCCAAAAAGCACAATTACAACAAATCATTTAGATTATTATGAAAATTCTGGTCATGCTTATGTTTTTGGACCTTCCACAATAACTAGCAATGACAATGTAATTTATACAGAAAACGGATTCTACGACACCAAGAATGACGTTGGAAAACTCAAAAAGAATAGCAAAATAAGCTATAATAACAAAATTATTGAAGGAGATGATTTATTCTACGATCAAAAGAAAAATTTCTCTAGAGGCGTCAATAATGTAAAAATCACCGACACCATAAACAATATGGTTGCAAAAGGACATTATGCTGAAATGTATCGCAACACCAAAACAAGAAAAGATTCTATTATCTTAACCAAAAGAGCTGTAGTAATCACAAAAGTAGAAAACGATTCACTGTACATGCATGGCAAAAAAATTCTTGTTACTGGCCCACCAGAAAATAGAATTGTCAAAGCTTTCAATAATGTTCGTTTTTTCAAAACAGACATGAGCGGAAAATGCGACTCTATCCACTCAAGCAACAAAACTGGAATAACACAGTTAATTGGAAACCCTGTTCTTTGGAACAACGATAACCAAATGACAGGAGATGTAATGCACTTAATAGGTAATAATAAAACAGAAAAACTAGACTCGTTAAAAGTCTTAAACAATGCATTTATTGTTCAAAAAGACACATTAAGTAAAAACGGTTACAATCAAATTAAAGGACAATATCTTTTTGGCAAATTTAAAGACAATAAGCTAAGCGAAGTGGATATTGTAAAAAATGCAGAAGTCATCTACTACATGTATAATGACAACAATGAACTTGTGGGGATTGATAAAAAAGTATGCAGTAGTATGAATTTTGAATTTGAAGACAATCAAATAATTACTCAAACTGCCTATAACGAAGTTGAGGCAAGTACCTATCCCGATTCTGAATTCCCTGAAAATGCACGAAAATTAAAAGGTTTTATTTGGAGAGGTGATGAACGAATCAAATCTAAGGATGATATTTTTCCAGAAGAAGAAAACATTCTACATGAAAAAATCCTGTTAGAAAGTAAAAAGAAAGCCACAGAAGAAGACTCACCCATGGAAACTCTAAAAGAGACTTTAGATTATGACAAAAAAAATCCTAAACCAAAAGAGAAAAAGAAAATCTAAAGCTTAACCCATTTTCATTTATCATAAACAATACAAATCAGCAATTAAAAATGATTGAAGATTTTTTCAAATACCAAGCACAAACTTCACCACACCCTTTAGCAATGGAAATTTCTCATGCAGAAGGAAATTACATCTATGACACAAATGGCAAAGCCTATTTAGATTTTGTTGCTGGAGTTTCTGCCAATACTTTAGGGCATCAACCCAAAAGAGTAAATGATGCCATAAAAGCACAATTAGACAAATATTCCCATGTAATGGTCTATGGTGAATATGCTCAAAAACCTTCGGTAGAATTTTGCAAATTGCTTGCTTCTCACCTACCCGAAAAACTAAATAAAACATACTTAGTAAACTCTGGCACAGAGGCAATAGAAGGAGCTTTAAAACTTGCACGACGTGTTACTGGGAGAAGTCAATTAATTTCTTGTCACAATGCCTATCATGGGAACACCATGGGAAGCATGAGTGTTATGGGATTTGAAGAACGCAAACAAATCTTTAGGCCCTTAATTCCAGATGTAGATTTCATTACTTTTAACAAAGAATCCGATTTAGAAAAAATAACCACTAGAACAGCTGGAATATTATTAGAAACTATTCAAGGAGGTGCTGGATTCATTCAACCAGAAAACGATTTTTTGCTAAAGGTTCGCAAACGTTGTGATGAAGTTGGTGCAATAATGATACTAGATGAAATTCAACCTGGTTTCGGAAGAACTGGAAAACTATTTGGTTTTCAAAACTATGATGTCGTACCCGATGTTGTTGTAATGGGCAAAGGAATGGCTAGTGGAATGCCAGTGGGTGCATTTTCAGCAGCAGCAGAAAAAATGGACTTATTGAGTCATGATCCAAAGTTAGGACACATTACAACCTTTGGAGGACATCCAGTAATTGCAGCGGCAGCACTAGCTACTCTTCAAGAAATCACAGAAACCCAATTAATGCAACAAACGTTAGAAAAGGAAGAAGTTTTCAGATCTTTATTACAACATCCACTAATTACAGAAATTAGAGGCAAAGGATTAATGCTAGCAGCTATGACAGAAAGTCCTGAAATAACTAATCAAGTAATTTTAGAATGTCATAAAAGAGGACTAATTCTTTTTTGGTTATTGTTTGAAGGCAAAGCAATACGCATAACACCACCTTTAACTATTTCAAAAGAAGAAATTAAAAAAGGTTGTGGCATCATTCTTGACGTATTAAATTCAATAAAGAATTAAATTTCAAAAAATTAGGTGAAAATCAATAAATTTTCTTACCTTAACTATAAGAAAGACGGACAACTGTTAATTAAATTGTTTAAAACAATTCATACAGAAAAGAGATTGTTCAAATAAAATACCTAATTTTAAAAAGGACAAAACCATAAAATTATTGCTATGAGATTGAGTCACGATGAAGAAGAAAACAACTTATCCCTATCTAAATTCGAATCAATGTTAAAAACTAATAAAGTTTTTTTCTTCGATTCAGAAGAATTTGAAGACATTATACTTCATTATATGGATACAGGTCGAATGAGTTTAGCTAAAAAAGCACTAAAGCTTGGTTTAGAACAACATCCTAAATCCACAGGTTTACGACTTGTTCAAGTAGAAATGCTAATCTATGAAGATAAATTAGATATTGCACAAAAACTCTTGACAGAGTTATTTGCTATTGAACCCACAAATGAAGAAATTCATATTCAACAAGCTAATATATATTCAAAGAGAGATCAACATGATAAAGCTATTGAATCATTAACTATTGCACTTGAACACACAGACGATTTAGTAGATGTTTACTCTATGATTGGCATGGAATATTTATTCATGGATAATCTTGAAAAAGCAAAAGAATTTTTCATTAAATGCCTCGATGAAGACACAATGGATTATTCTGCACTTTACAACGTTATCTACTGTTTTGATTTTCTAGACCAAAATCATGAAGCCATCACCTATTTAGAAAGTTTTATAGACAACAACCCTTATAGTGAAGTAGCTTGGCACCAACTTGGAAGACAGTTTTATGCACTTAAAAATTATGAAAAAGCTGTTTGGGCATTTGATTATGCTACAATAATAGACGAAAACTTTCTAGGAGCCTATTTAGAAAAAGCGAAAGGACTAGAAAAACTAAAAAAATATGAAGAGGCCATAGAATGCTATACTATTACTATGGAATTAGATGATCCAACATCTTTTGCTTTGCTTAGAGTTGGTAAATGTCATGAAAAACTTGGAAAAAAAGATTTAGCACTTAAATTCTATTTAAGAACAGTGCATGAAGACCCATTATTGGACAAAGCTTGGATTGCAATTACCGATTTTTATATTCGTCAAAAAAATTTTCAAAAAGCAATCTATTATGTCAATAAAGCAATAGAAATAGATGCAGACAATAGCCTTTATTGGAAAAGATATGCTGCCATTAACCATGGAATGCAATTCTATGAAGAAGCAGAATTAGGATATCGTAAAGCTTTCGAAACAGGAGATATTAATTTAGACACCTTTATTTTATGGACAAACATGCTCCATGAACTAGGAGAATATGAAAGTGCAATAGAAATTCTTCTGCAAGCAACTGAGATTTTTCCAGAAGAATACGAAATTGAATATCGCTTAGCTGGATTATATTATTTAACGTCGGATACTCAAAAAGGAAATTTTCACCTAAATAATGGATTACGATTAAACTTCAAAAACCACACAATGATTGAAGAAAACTTTCCATACATGTGGAGAAAAAAAAGTGTTCAAAACATCATCGAAAAATATAGAAATTAATAAAATAGTTTCAATAAATTTGTCAATCAGAATTTAAAAAACATATTCTGATTGACAAATATTTTAAAAAACATGAGAAAAATTTTCCCTGATTATTTATTAATTACTTTAAAAGGAATTGCAATGGGAGCAGCCGATGTTGTTCCTGGAGTTTCTGGAGGTACAATTGCATTTATTTCTGGAATATATCAAGAATTGATTGACAGCATTAATAACATCAACTTTTCTGTAATTAAAGATTTTCGCAAAAAAGGGATTAAACAAACTTGGAAAACAATAAATGGTAATTTTTTATTTTCATTACTCTTAGGAATAGGTTTAAGCATATTAACGTTCTCAAAAATTATCACTCATCTTCTAGAAACACAACCTATACTTGTTTGGTCTTTCTTTTTTGGGCTAGTTTTAGCGAGTATTGCTTTTATTTGGAAAGAAATTAATAAATGGACGATTAAAACCTATATTGCTTTAATAATAGGAATAGTAATTTCTTATTATATAACTATTGCCAAACCAACAGAATCACCTGAAAGTTTACCTTATTTATTTTTATCTGGTTTTATTGCAATAATAGCTATGATTCTACCAGGCGTATCGGGTGCTTTCATTCTTCTTCTCATGGGCTCATATCAAACAGTAATTGGCACAATAAATCAATTTAGAGAAGGACTGACTTCGTTAAATTTTGAAATAATAGGACAAGCGATGCTAAAACTTATGACATTCGCTTTAGGTGCAATAATTGGATTAAAATTATTTTCAAAAATACTGATTTGGATGTTTGCCAACCATAAAAACGCAACTTTAGCAATTTTAATTGGCTTCATGGTTGGTTCACTAAATAAAATTTGGCCATGGAAAGAAGTTCTTGAAACAAGGATAAACAGTCATGGAGAAACCGTGCCTTTTCTAGAAAAAAGCATCTTGCCACAAAATTTTAATGGAAATCCTCAAATTTTAACTGCAATTATTATGTTAATATTAGGATTTGTATTAATTTTCGGTTTAGAAAAAATAGCCAATCGCTTAGGCAAAAAATAATTGTTATGTCAAAAAAGAAAAAGAAAGAAAAAAAACAAATAAAATTTGGTTTAATAGGTAAAAACATTAATTACTCTTTTTCTAAAAAATATTTCAACGATAAATTTCAATCGCTTCACTATGACAATTGTGAATATGTAAATTTTGACATAGAAACCATTCATGATTTTCCAAAAATATTTTCAGAAACTAAAAGAATAAAAGGACTGAATGTTACCATTCCATACAAAGAAGAAGTAATCCCGTATTTAGATAAATTATCAAAAAATGCTAAAAAAATTGGAGCTGTAAACACTATTGTTATTTCTAAAAAGAAAAAATTAAAAGGCTTCAATACCGACTTTTATGGTTTTAAAAAAACAATCAAACCATTACTTAAAGAACACCATAAAAAAGCATTAATTCTAGGAACAGGAGGCGTGAGTAAAGCTATCGCATTTGCACTTAGAAAATTAAAAATAGAGTTTGATTTTGTTTCAAGAAATCCAACAGAATTTGAATTTTCTTATGATGAAATTAATAAAGAAATATTTGACGAGTACCACATCATTATCAATACGACACCATTAGGCACACATCCTAACATAGAACAGGCTCCCGATTTAGATTACAGTCTGTTTACAGAAAAACATATTGCATACGATTTAGTCTATAATCCAGAAGAAACTACTTTTTTAAGAAAAGCAAAAACAAGAGGAGCTACAATTAAAAACGGTTATGATATGCTAATTTTTCAGGCAGAAAAAGCTTGGCAAATTTGGAATCGATAAAATAAAATTTCCAAAAAAAAGTTTCTTAATAAAAAACATTTAACAACCTTAACCTGACCCTTCAATAAAGAAATTTCTAACAGAAAAGCTCTAAAAGCTAGTATTTTAAATCTCTTAACATAGTATTGATTATAAAAATTATAATTTTCTTTTGAATTTTAAGTAGCCTTTAGTATCTTCGACGTCAATTAGTAACCTTAAGCATTAAAAATGTTAGAAGACAAGAATGATAACCTGCAACAAGCAGACGGACAAGAAACCCAAGAGTCACAAGAGAATGTAATTACAATCAATAAATCTGCTTTAGATGAAATTGATAATTCAAATGCAGAAGAAAATGAAGACGACTCCATTCAAGATAAGCATATTATCCCAATGTTGGACTATGACTCACTTTCAATGGAAGAACTTACCATAGAATTAGACAATTTAGTTCACAACCACAAAGTAATGGCTATTAAAGACCACGTGGAAGAAATAAGAAAATCTTTCATGAATCAGTATCATGAATTATTAGATGAAAAACGAGACGAATTTAACAGTTCGAATACTGATGAAAATGCAACTTTTGAATATCATTTCCCTCTAAAAAACAAATTTGATGCAGTTTATGATGATTATAAAACCAACAGAACGAATCATTATAACCAACTACAAAAAAATTTAAAAAACAATCTTACACTTAGGAACGAGATAATTGAAGAATTGAAATTGCTAGTTGATGGAACAGATGAAAATCTTTCTATTAATGATATGTTTAAGAAATTAAACGAAATTCGCGACAAATGGAAAGCAGCAGGAGCAATTCCTAGAGACAAATATAATATTGTTTGGAATAATTTCCATTTCCATATTGAACGTTTTTATGATTTAATGCATTTAGACAAAGAAGCAAGAGATCAAGATTTAAAAAACAATCTTGAATTAAAACAAGGAATCATAGAAAAAGCAAAAACATTATTAGTCGAAACCGACATAATGAAAGCTTTCCGTGAATTACAATTATTGCATCGCGTTTGGAAAGAAGAAATTGGTCCTGTGGAAAGAGAGTATCGTGAATCTATTTGGAATGAATTTAGCGAAATAACAAAACAAATTCATGACCGAAGAGAAGTTTATTTCGAACAAGCTAAAGAAAGAGAAATTGAGAACTTAAACAATAAGAAAGAGATCATCAATCAAATAATTGCTTTAGGAGAAGAAAAAACACATTCTCACAATGGATGGCAGTCACAAATTAAAAAAATGGAAGCACTGCGTGAAACTTTCTTCAAAGCAGGAAAAGTTCCAATTGAGTTCACTGAAGAAACTTGGGGACAATTTAAAAAAGCTGTTCGAGCATTTAATGCAAACAAAAATGCTTTTTACAAAGACATCAAGCATGAACAACAGGAAAATTTAAATAAGAAATTAGCATTAGTCGAAAAAGCAAACTCTTTAAAAGACAGCGAAGACTTTAATACCACCACTCCAATAATGAAAAAAATCCAAGATGATTGGAAAAAAATAGGACATGTTCCTCGTAAATATTCTGACAAAATCTGGAAAGACTTCAAAGATGCATGCAATCATTATTTTGACCGCATGCACCAAGTGAGAAATGCAGAAAACGAAGAAGAAATCGAAGCTTTTGAAAAGAAAAAAGACTATTTAGAAACTTTAAAATCTTTTGAGCTAATTGGTGATCACAAAACAGATCTTGAAGCGATAAAAGCACATATAGAAGCGTGGAAAGAAATTGGAAAAGTACCTTTTAACAGAAGACATATTGAAGGAAAATTCAATAAAATTCTAGATGCATTATTTGAAAAACTTAGCTTATCTAAAAAAGATACTGAGATGATGAAATTTGATGCAAAAATAGATCAATGGGTAACCAACGAAGATGATAGGTCTATTGAAAAGGAACAATTCTTTTTGAGAAAGAAAATTGATGAAGTACAAAACGAAATATTTCAATTAGAGAATAATATTCAATTTATTAGTTCTTCCAATTCTAAAAAAGAAAACCCATTCATTAAAGAAGTACAAAAAAGTATCGAAAGGCATAAAGAAGAATTAAAACTTTGGAAAGAAAAGCTTAGTAAACTAAAAGCACTTTAATTTTCTTTCATGATACCATATTAATCCCGTTATAAAAAATAACGGGATTTTTTTTTGTAATTCTATTCATTTCTTTAATTCAATTTTTCAAAAAAAAGAAGGTGTTTTTCCAAAACTACGTATTTATACGTAGAAAAAACAGCCAAAATTACGTATAAATACGTATTGTTTTCTATTATTTGATACACTAACTTTGAGAAAGTAAGTTAATACAACTTCAATAAAAACTAAGAATTCATAACTATCAAACATTTCACAAAAAGGAATTTTAACCAATGTTAAACATAAAAATAAAATTATGAAAACTTTAAAGATGGGAATTAAAAGTAATGAAGGAAAAACTATTGGTTTCAAAATTGATAGAGAAGTAATTGAAGGACTATACATTACATTTGATATTCTCAAAGTAATGGATAATTATACCAATTTTAAAATTAAATATGAAAATGAAGAAGAAGGAAAAATTGCTACTAAAATTTGCAAAAAGAAAAACATAATCATATTAAATCTAAAATTAGACAATGACAATCATGTGCAATATTTAATTGGCAAAAACATGTGCATAAAAGAACTATTCGAGCTTCCCGACAATGAAATCCCGTATTTCTTCAAAAACAAAATAAAAGAAAGTTTTGATTTATACAAACAAGATATAAATTCGAAACTAATAACATTGAATTCAACGACAAACAATATATATTATTCAATTAGTTCATAATTTCATTCAACTATAGAAATTTCTCTCTGCAAATCGTTATACTAGCATATAGCGATTTGCTATTTTTATCTCATTTTTAACATCATATATTTCAAATAATCTTCAAAAAATTAAATATAGTCTTCAAAAAAAATACCCTTATCAAAATAAATCTTGACAATACTATACTCCCAATCATGTTCATTCCATTTTGTGTTTTTAATTTTAAAAACAACTCGTTATCTTTGATAGACAAAATAAAATGAATGACCACAATTGCATTACTTACTTGCGAAAAACTTCCAAAATTACATCCATCCGATCAATTATTAATTCCTGAATTAGCACAACATAATATTAAAGCTAAAGCAGAAGTTTGGAATAACACATTAGTAGATTGGACAAAATACGATTACCTTATTTTTAGAAACACTTGGGACTATTACGAAAAAGAAAGTGAATTCAACCTTTGGCTTGAACAAATTGAGAAATTAGGAATAAAAACACTTAATTCCATCGAAGTAATTAAGCAAAACAAACACAAGTTTTATTTAAAGTCATTTGAAGAAAAGGGAATAAAAATTATTCCAACAATTTTTCAAGAAAAAACAAGACAATTAGATTTAAAAAAAATCATCCCAAGTCATTGGGAAAAAATAGTAATCAAACCTGCTTATTCAGCAGGATCTTACTTAACTGAGGTATTCAATCCATCTGAAACAGACAAAATAAACTCAAAATATAGCACCATTGCTCAAGAAAGAGATTTATTAATACAAGAGTTCAAAACAGAAATTACGCATCAAGGAGAAACCTCATTCATCTTCTTCAATAAAAAATTTTCACATTGCGTAAATAAGAAACCAGCAGAAAATGAATTTAGAATTCAAGCACAATTTGGAGGCAAATATACTTTAGTTCAACCTAGCGAAGTGCTAATTCAACAAGCTCAAGAAATCATAAATAATTTTCACGAAAAATTACTCTATGCGAGAGTTGATGGAATCATAATAGAAAATCAAATTCATCTTATGGAAATAGAATGTTTAGAACCCGATTTGTATTTTAATTTTGCCCCAGAAGCTATTAAAAACTTCACAGCTTCAATATTAGAATTAATTAAGTAAATTTGGCATGCAAAAAAACAAAATTCTTATAGTAACTATTGTTATAGTAATTCTCTATCTATTTTTAAAAATATTGCATAGAATACTTCCAAACAAAACAAACCATAGGAAGCAATTTAAAATCGCAAGAAAAAAAAATAAAAAAACTGAAGAATAGAATTTCATAAATTCTAAATTATAATTCTAAATTCACATGAAAGTATATACAAAAACAGGAGACAAAGGAACAACAGCACTTTTTGGAGGAACACGGGTTCCTAAACACCATATCAGAATAGAAAGCTATGGCACAGTAGATGAGCTAAATTCCTATATTGGATTAATTAGAGACCAAAATATTGATCCAAATTATAAAAATGTCTTAATTGAAGTACAAGATCGATTATTTACATTAGGAGCAATACTGGCAACTCCTCCTGAAAAAGAAATCTTAAAAAACGGTCAACCAAGATTACAAAATTTAGGCCTTCAAGATACAGACATAAAATATTTAGAAAATGAAATAGACAAAATGGAAGAAAACCTTCCTCAAATGACACATTTTGTTTTACCAGGAGGACACACAACTGTGTCATATTGTCATATTGCACGTTGTGTTTGCCGAAGAGCAGAACGCCTATCAGTACACCTTAACGAAATAGAACCGACAGATCCGCATGTTCTAACCTATTTAAACCGCCTTTCTGACTATCTTTTTGTACTGGCACGAAAGTTGTCTTATGACTTAAAAGCTGAAGAAGTAAAATGGATACCTAGAAAATAATGTTCAGTATTCAGTCATGAGTAAACAGCAACTTTTCGATGTGACTAAGCAAGTAGTTTAATCTAAATTACTAAACATAAAAAAAGGCTCATTGAAAACTAAAAAACTCACGTTCTTATAAATAATAAAAAATAAATCAAAAAAAACTTGACTATTTAAGTTAAAAAATTATTTTTGCATAAATTTAAATCGATAGAAAAATGTATTGGACATTAGAACTAGCATCTTATCTAAGTGATGCTCCTTGGCCGGCTACCAAAGACGAACTTATCGACTACGCTATCAGGACTGGTGCTCCTCTAGAAGTAGTAGAGAACCTTCAATCTATAGAAGATGAAGGAGAAATCTATGAATCTATGGAAGAAATCTGGCCCGATTATCCGACAGATGACGACTATCTTTGGAACGAGGATGAATATTAAAAAGATAAAATCAAACACTAGAAAAGTCTCTTACTGAGGCTTTTTTTTGTAGATTTATACACGAATTTTTTAAACAATAAATTATACTTATGAGTATTATTAATTCTATACTGAAAGCTTTTGTTGGAGACAAGTCTCAAAAAGACATAAAGGCTATTCAACCACTGGTAAATAAAATTAAAACCTTTGAAACGGCTTTAATTTCACTATCGCACGACCAACTAAGAGCAAAAACAACAGAATTTAAAAATAAAATAAAAGCAGCTCGTTTAGAAAAAGACACTAAAATTGCTGATTTAAAATTAACCGCAGATCAAACAACCGATATTGATGCGCGTGAAGATATTTATTTAGAAATTGACGCACTTGAAAATGAAGCCTATGAAATTTCTGAAAAAGTATTAAATGGAATACTTCCTGAAGCGTTTGCTGTCCTAAAGGAAACAGCTCGCCGCTTTAAAGACAACACTTCTATAACGGTTACTGCAACTCCAAAAGACATAGAACTATCTGCAACAAAACCTTATATAACAATAGAAGGAGACAATGCAAATTGGGCCAACTCATGGGATGCAGCAGGAAAGGCAATTACTTGGGACATGATTCATTATGATGTTCAGTTAATTGGTGGTGTTGTTCTACATCAGGGTAAAATTGCCGAAATGCAAACAGGAGAAGGAAAAACATTGGTAGCAACTCTTCCTATCTATTTAAATGCACTTACAGGTAATGGAGTACACTTAGTAACTGTAAATGACTATTTAGCACGTCGTGATAGTACCTGGAAAGCTCCTCTTTTTGAATTTCATGGATTAACTGTTGACTGTATTGATAACCATCAGCCAAATACTCCAGCAAGAAGAAAAGCCTATAATGCAGATATTACTTATGGAACAAATAACGAATTCGGTTTCGATTATTTGAGAGATAACATGGCACACTCTCCAGAGGATTTAGTACAAAGAAAACATAATTATGCGATTGTAGATGAAGTCGATTCTGTGTTAATTGACGACGCTCGTACACCATTAATCATTTCTGGTCCTGTTCCACAAGGTGATCGCCATGAATTTAATGAATTAAAACCTAAAGTTGACAACTTAGTAAACTTACAACGTAAATTAGCTACAGATTGCTTAACAGAAGCTAAAAAATTAATAAAAGAGGGCAATACTAAAGAGGGCGGATTCTATTTATTACGTTCTTATAGAGCAATACCAAAAAACAAAGCATTAATTAAATTCTTATCAGAAGAAGGAATAAAACAATTACTTCAGAAGACTGAAAACCATTACATGCAAGATAACAACAGAGAAATGCCAAAAATTGATGAAGCATTATACTTTGTTATTGAAGAAAAAAACAATCAAGTAGAATTAACCGATAATGGTATTCAATTTTTATCGAGAGATACAGACGAGCATTTCTTCGTACTTCCTGACATTGGTACTGAAATTGCTAAAATTGAAAAACAAAACTTATCAACAGAAGAAGAAGCTGAAAAAAGAGAAGAACTATATAAAGATTTCTCTATAAAATCAGAACGTATTCACACACTTACGCAACTTCTAAAAGCATATACTTTGTTTGAAAAAGATACAGAATATGTTATCATGGACAATAAAGTAATGATTGTTGACGAACAAACAGGACGTATAATGGATGGTCGTCGATATTCTGATGGTCTTCACCAAGCGATAGAAGCAAAAGAGAATGTAAAAATTGAAGCTGCTACACAAACTTTTGCAACTGTTACACTACAAAACTACTTCCGTATGTACAGCAAATTAGCCGGCATGACTGGTACTGCTGTAACAGAAGCTGGAGAATTTTGGGAAATTTATAAATTAGATGTAGTTGAAATTCCGACAAACCGTCCAATCGCTCGTAAAGACAAAGAAGATTTAATATACAGAACCGTACGCGAAAAATTCAATGCTGTAATTAATGATGTTGTTGAACTATCAAATGCAGGTCGTCCAGTACTAATTGGTACAACATCTGTAGAAATTTCTGAATTATTAAGTAGAATGCTTAAAATTAGAAATATTCAACACAACGTTTTAAATGCTAAAATGCATAAAAGTGAAGCTGAAATTGTAGCAGAAGCGGGTAAACCAGGTGTGGTAACCATTGCAACTAATATGGCTGGTCGTGGAACCGATATTAAATTATCAGACGAAGTTAAAAAAGCTGGTGGTTTAGCAATTATAGGTACGGAGCGTCATGATTCTCGTCGTGTTGACCGACAATTACGTGGTCGTGCTGGTCGTCAAGGAGATGTTGGTAGCTCTCAATTCTACGTTTCTTTAGAAGACAACTTAATGCGTCTATTTGGATCTGAAAGAGTTGCAAAAGTAATGGACAGAATGGGATTAAAAGAAGGTGAAGTAATTCAACATTCTATGATGACCAAGTCTATTGAAAGAGCGCAAAAAAGAGTGGAAGAAAACAACTTTGGAGTTCGTAAACGTCTATTAGAATATGATGATGTAATGAATGCTCAGAGAGAAGTAGTTTACAAACGTCGTCGTCATGCGCTACATGGAGAACGATTAAAAGTAGATATTGCCAACATGATGTATGATACTTGCGAACTTATTGTTCAAAACAATAAATCAGCAGGTGATTTTAAAAATTATGAATTCGAGTTAATTCGCTTTTTCTCAATAAGTGCTCCTGTAAGTGCTGCAGATTTTGGAAAACTGCAAGAAAAAGATATTATTGACAGAACTTATAAAGCCGTTTTAGCACATTATACTGAAAAAACAGAAAGAAACACTAAAGAAGCATTCCCTGTTATTAAAAACGTATATGAAAACAATAACGGACAGTATGAAAGAATTGTTGTTCCTTTTACAGACGGAATCAAATCATTAAACATTGTTACCGATTTAGAAAAAGCATATAATTCTGAAGCAAAAACTTTATTAACCGATTTTGAAAAAAATGTTTCTTTAGCCATCATCGATGAAGCGTGGAAAAAACACCTTCGAAAAATGGATGAATTGAAACAATCTGTACAGCTAGCTGTTCACGAACAAAAAGACCCTTTATTAATCTATAAATTTGAAGCTTTTAAATTATTTAAAAGAACAATTAATGACGTTAATAAAGAAATCATATCGTTCATTTTCAAAGCAGATTTACCTTCTCAAAACCCTAATTCAATTAGTGAAGCTAAAGAAGTAAAACAAAAGGAAAAATACACCGAGAGTAAAGACGAGATTTTGAATACAGATGAATTAGCTTCTAGAAATAGAGAAGCTGGACAACAAACTCAAAATCGCCCACAAATTACAGAAACTATCGTTAGAGAAACTCCAAAAATTAATCGTAATGATACTGTTACCATTAAACATGTAATGAGTGGAAAAACCGAAACTATGAAATTCAAAAAAGCAGAAAGCATGATTGCTTCTGGTGAATGGGTTTTAATATAAAAACAAAATAAATACAGTAATAAAAATCCTTAGTACTTTTTTAGTAACTAAGGATTTTTTAAATACGAAAATATGGAAAACAACCAATGTCCTTGTTGCAAAAAAAACACTCCAGAATCTTATGCTCTATGCGCAAATTGTAAATTTCCTTTTAATGGAACTGAAAAAGAAAAATCTATTCATATTGGCAAGTTTATTAGCGATAAGAATATCATAGAAAAATCTGAAGACACAATACAAAACAGTAAAAAAGTATTATATTATATTGTTGCTGCAAATATTTTTGCAATGGTGTTTTCGGTTTTCAAAAACCAATATGATATATTTAGTATTATACTCACTAGTTGCATCACTTTTATATTTTTAATTTGCGCTATATTTCTAAATAAAAACCCAAAAGTATTTACAATCATTCCATTAGTAATACTATTATTAGTTTATATGATTAATTTTCTTTTTGATAGTAGAACCTTTTTCCAAGGAATAATTTTTAAAACAATATTTGTTCTTGCTCTATGTTACAACCTATATACCATGCATCTGGCGAATAAATTTAAAAAAGAGAATAATATGTAACAAACAAACTGTTACACAATAATTAATCGTTAAATAGTTTATCACAAAAACTAAAATCATCTAGTTTTACCTTAAATTAAATTAATAATAAAGAAATGAAATCTAAGCTCACATTATTCAGCATATTATTTATTTGCACACTACATAGCTTTGCACAAAATATTGAAACCTTAAAAAGTGAAGCCTTAAAAGCTTACAAAGCTGGTGCTACAACTAATTTTGAAGTTATTTTTGAAACGACATATCCAAAAGTATTCGAAATAATTCCAAAAGAATCAATGAAAAAAATGTTTGAACAAATGATGGAAAACGAACAATTTTCAATTAAAGTTATAGAAGTAGACCCAAAATTCACATTTGGGGAAATTAAAAAAATTGAAGAACAAACATTTTGTCTTGTAGAACATGAAAATGTAATGCTAATGACATTCAAAACACCGATGGAAGATGCAGAAGCAATGATTGAACTATTCAAAAAATCAATGGATGCAAAAAATGTACTATTTAACAAAGCTGAAAATCAATTTAGAATTGAGCTGCGTTCTACAATGATTGCTGTTGCTGATGAACTCACAAAAAAGGAATGGAAATTTTTAAACAAAGACAAAGAAAATCGATTATTTAGCATGATTTTCAATGAGAAAGTAAAAACAGAATTAGGATTATAAAATGTCAAACACAATAGTATATTCAGCTTTTTTCAAAGCAGTACAAGAAAGTATCACTAACGGAACATTTGCAAAATTAACCCTTGCAAAAACTGTAGGAAAACCCGAGTTACAAAATATTTATGTTAGAATGCATATTGAAGAAAATGTATTGAAAACAGCGCTAACATTCAAAATATATAATGGAGTAAAAGAAGAAATTGTAAAAATATCAACAATTGATGCTCTAGAATCCGATTTAACACCACATTTAATTAATCCGTTTTTTTCTGCACTATTATTCACAACAGAAGCAGACATTACGATGAAAATAAATAAAAAAAGAATCGCTTCTATAATAGAACAACCTCCAACTTTTAAAAATGCCGATCCAATTTTATTAGAATTTTTAAACTTATAAATTAAATTTGCATTAAGACAAAAAAACCAAAACAAACCTAGTATTTGTTTTGGTTTTTTATTTCTAAAAATTGGTTTCTAAAACACTCTAACTAGATTGAATCCAAAAAATACATCTCCTTTACTCCAATCCCCAAATGCATTGCCTAAATATCCTGTTTCATTCATAGCTTGTGCATTCGTGAAATGCAATTGAAACACATGCCCTCCAGTTTCAATATCAACACCAACAGATAAAGGATTTTTCGCTAATGAATTAGATGCTCTATTCAAATGAGCTGCATAATCCATAGTCAAAGCTACACGTTTAGATAGCTTATACCTTCCGCCCATTCCAATTGCGAATTGGCTATTGTCTTGGTTATCATTTACTACATAATTTTCATGAAAAAATGTTGGAGCTAATTCTAAAGAAAGTGATTCTGAAAATTTTCTCGATACTAATAATTGTGTAGTATAATTCAATCTATTTTCAAAAGTCAATTTTGACAAAACTGCTTTATCTAATTCAGTATTAACAACGATGCTATTGAAACCAACTATCGTTACAGGAAAACCATCTGTTTCTTGTGCTTTTAATCTGTATTTAACAGCCCCTTCATAAGACTTTTGAAAACCGCTCCTTGAAGCATGAATTGTTAACCAATCATTAACACCGTATAACATCTTTATTTGCGTATTAGCATCGTCTAAACCAAAAAAAGTATCAATTCCATTTTTCACAGAACCAAAACGGTGGGCAACTATAAAATAAAAATCCCCTTTAGCCGCTAATTTAGTAGATTCTAAATTTACAATTTTGAGTGATTTAAAAGCAGAATTTTCAATAGAAACACCCGTAGAATCGGTATCAATTTCAGATAACAAATCTTCTTGCGCATAAATGAATAACGGTGATAAAATAGCTAATATGATTTTTTTCATTTTCTTTTTTTTTATTTCTTTAGTTAACTTTTTTTGAACGTATTAAACAATTATTTTGTACTAATTATAACACATTGGTCCATTTTAAACTCTTCTAAAAGTTCATCATAACCAATAAATCTACCTTTTAATTCAATTGCTGAATCTTTTTTAAAATCTGCAATAGATTCTATAAAACTAGCAAAAAGAACACCATCCACCACAAGTGCATTGGCATCTATATCTACCTCAGTAATTTTGCCAGAAATGGTAATCGTTTTATCTAAATATTTTGCATTAGCAGTTATTTCATTTTCTTTAAAATCTTGATCTAAAGTTGTAACCTCAATTGAAAAAGTTGACTTCTCGGTTTTAATATCCCGATGACTTTTATAGATGTAATTATAACCAATTACAGCAAAAAGAACAAATAAAACAAATAAAACAAACCATTTATTTTTTTTCATAATTCATAAGTTTTAAACAAAAATAGAATAATATTTTCATTTTTATAATAAAAAAACTATTTTTACTTTAGTATAAAAACAATTAAAATGAAAAAAACACAATATTACTTCTCTGTTATTACAATTTCGTTTATGCTATTCTCTAGCTGTACCAATGATTCCGAAATTGATTTAATTGACAGTCAAGATGGAAGCACTATAACTTATACAAATTTCGCTAAAAACATCATTGACAACAACTGCCTCTCCTGCCACGGCACTACTCCTTCAAATGGAGCACCAATGTCTTTAAATAGTTATAATTTAGTTAAAGATGCTGTTCTTAACAGAGGTTTATTAGATCGTATTTCGAGAACACAAGGAGCATCTGGAATGATGCCTAGTGGCGGAACAAGACTTCCACAAAGCACTATCAATTCTATGAATCAATGGCAAACAGATGGTTTGTTAGAATAATGTTGTACAGTAAATTGTCAGGACAATAAATGTATATAAGCAAGTAACTAATAATAAAAAAATGATTCCTATGTTGCTTCTAAAAATAAAATTTTAAATGTATGAAAAAAATAGCCTTACTATTATTTTTAAGCTTAGCAACAGCAAGCTTTTCTCAAGAAAAAAAATCAACCAAAACTGGTGAAATTACTTTTGAAGCTTCTGTTCCATCATTTGAAGAAGTAAAAGCTACTAACAAAAATGTTTCCTGCATTTTAAACACTAAAACTGGTGAAATAGCTGCTTTAGCACTTGTAAAAGGCTTTCGTTTCAAAATGGCACTAATGGAAGAACACTTTAATGAAAATTACATTGAAAGCAACAAATATCCTAAAGCCATTTTTAAAGGTAAAATTGAGAATTTTGACATGAATAAACTTTCTTCAACGCCTCAAAAATTCACTATAAAAGGAACTTTAGAATTGCATGGAAAAACCAAAAATATTACTTCATTAGCAACAATAAAAAAATCTGGAAGTTCAATAGAAATAACAAACGAATTTGATGTAAATGTAGATGATTTTAATATAGACATTCCTAGTGTTGTGAGTAAAAAATTATCCAAAAATGTAAGTATAAAATGTCATTTTATTTTATAAAAAAAGTCTGTTAATCTAATTAACGGACTTTAGTAAATACATAAAATGGTTTATTTCTTAAGACTATTCCTCTTCCATTTCTAAAAAAATTGGCTCTTTCATAATATTGTCAGCCAGAGTTTCAACTCGCTCTGTAATTTGCGAACAAAAAAACAAACGTTGTCCTTTTTGAATACTTTCCATTAAACGCAATATAATTGACTCATACCTGTTTTTTAATAAAACATCAATATCATCAAAAGCAATGATTTGCAAAGTATTTACATTATACCCAGCAGAAGAAAACATTTGGTTTAATTTGTTTGGTGTTCCTACCAAAACATCAATTCCTAACGAAATTAAGTTTTTATCTTCATCTAAATCGGTTTTATCATGTGTACCAAAAACTCTAAGCTTGTTTTTTTTATTGTATAATTCAAACAATGCTATTACTTCTAACAACTTTTGTTTATCATCTACAAGTATTAAAGCTCTTGGTGATTCTTGAAAAGGTTTTTTCAACTTATGAATAATATTAATTACCATAGCAGTTGTTTTACCTGTATTCTTTCCTCCTTGAATTACAACATCTGCTCCACTTTTTATGGGTGAAAATACTCCTAACTGTAATTCCGTTGGTTCTATTAATCCATTTTCAATTAAAGCAGTCTTAAGGTTTTCGTCTATCTTTTTTAAATTCATTCTTTTTATCGTTAATGATTATCTTTCACTTCTAGATTATCATTTTTTATTATTTACTCGCAAACATTTTTACATCTTGTTCAGATATTTCTGCACCTCCCAAAATAATTAATCTTTCAACAACATTTCTGAGCTCTCTGATATTACCTGTCCAATCGTATTCTTGTAATAGTTTTATTGCTTTATCACTAAATGTTTTGGGTGCATTTCCTTGCTCTTCTGCAATTTTTATAGAGAAATGCTCTAAAAGAACAGGAATATCTTCTCTTCTATCATTCAAAGCAGGTACTTTTATTAAAATTACAGCTAAACGGTGATACAAATCTTCTCTAAATCTACCTTCTGCAATTTCAACTTTCAAATCTTTATTTGTGGCTGCAATTACTCTAACATCTACTTTAATATCTTTATCTGCTCCTACTCGTTGAATTAAATTTTCTTGCAATGCTCTTAATACTTTTGCTTGAGCAGGCAAACTCATGTCTCCAATTTCGTCTAGAAAAATAGTTCCTTTGTTTGCTGCTTCAAATTTCCCTGCACGGTCTTTTACAGCCGATGTAAATGCGCCTTTAACATGGCCAAATAATTCACTTTCTATTAGTTCGCTCGGAATAGCTGCACAATTTACTTCTATTAAAGGAAAAGAAGAACGATCACTTTTCTCATGTAATTGATGCGCTACTAGTTCCTTACCCGTTCCATTAGGACCCGTAATCAAAACCCTTGCATCGGTTGTAGCAACTTTATCAATCATTGTTTTAATATGATTGATTGCCTCGCTATCCCCTATCATTTGGTAATTTTTACTAACTTTTTTCTTTAGGATTTTATTTTCTACAACTAATTGTTTTTTATCTAAAGCGTTTCTTACGGTATTTAACAAACGGTTTAAATCTGGTGGTTTAGAAATATAATCAAAAGCCCCAAGACGCATAGTATTGACAGCAGTTTCTAAATCTCCATGACCAGAAATCATAACCATTGGTATTTCTGGTTTGATCTTTTTTGTTGCCTCCAAAACCTCAACTCCATCCATCTTTGGCATTTTTATATCGCAAAGAATTAGATCATAATCTTCATTTTTTATCTTTTCAACTCCTTGTAATCCATTTTCTGCTTCATCAACTTGATATGTATCATTCTCTTCGGAAAGTATTTTTGTTAAGACTCTTCTAATAGCAGCCTCATCTTCAATCACTAATATTTTAGGCATTACAGTTATTGTATTAAAAATTATTTGTTTTAAAGTTAGCAAAAATACGATAGAATTGCTAACTAACACAATGTAACGATTTCTTTTTGAATTATAATTTGATACTTAACAAATTTCTCTATTTAAAAAAAGAAGCTCTCTATATTTTAGAGAACTTCTTATTCTTTTTTCAATTTCATTTACTAATGACATGAATATCTCTTTGTGGAAATGGAATAGAAATATTATTCTTCCTAAATTCATCATCTATTTTAAATCGAATATCGCTTTGTATCTTTGGGCTTTTCATACCATTTGTTACATAAAAATAAACTGAAAAGTTAAGTGATGAATCTCCAAAACCTTCAAAAAGCACTAAAATTTCTTTATCACTAACTACTCCTTCAATTCCATGAACTGCATTTTCAAGAAGTTTTTTTACTAAACGAATATCACTACCATAAGCAACACCAACACTAACTTGCTCTCTATTTATTGTACTATTTTGCGTCCAATTGAACAAGGTTTCAACCATAAATTTATGATTTGGTATCACCATAACTCTATCATTTCTGGTAATCATTCTTGTTGTTCTTAACCTTATTTCTTTTACTTCCCCTACTTTTCCATCTACTTCGATAATATCTCCAACGTGTAAAGACTGATCCAATATCATTAAAATACCTGAAATTATGTCTTGAAAAAAAGTCTGTAATGCAAAACCTAACCCAACGAATAATGCCGCAGAAGCTGTTATAAAAATATTCATATTTACACCCGAAGAATGCAGAGTAAACATAAACACTAAAACATATACTAAGTATTTAACAAATTGAAAAACACTTATAAATTTATTTTTATCTTCAAGAGGCAGTTTTCTAGTAACAAATCTTCTCACAAACCGCAATACTATTCCTGTCAGAAATAATACAACAATTAAAAAAACTACTGTTAATACTGTTACATCTATTTTCTCTGTATCAATAAGTTTAAATGCGAGTATTTTCTTTAATGTGTTTAACATAATTTATTAATATCTTAACCATTTATATAATTCTTTCCAACTTGGTTTTTTCCCGTACATTAAAATACCAACTCTGTAAATTTTTGCTGCAAACCAAACTACTCCTATAAAGGTAGCAAACAAAGTTACAATAGAAACTACTAATTGCCAATAATGTTGTGGTTCAAGGAAAGGAACTCTCATTAACATTACAATTGGAGAAGTAAAGGGAATGATTGAAAAAACTGTAGCAACCGTACCATGAGGATCGTTTATTACAGTAAAAAAACCAATATAGACTCCTAAGATTAATGGTAACATTATAGGCAACATAAATTGTTGAGAATCAGTTTCAGAATCAACAGCTGCTCCAATTGCTGCATACAATGAGCTATATAAGAAATACCCTCCTATGAAATAGAGAATAAAACTAAACATCATTAATCCTAATGGCAAATTCCATATTTCTGTAACATAAGATTGTATTTTTTCCATTCCTGCTGTTTGCTGTGCTGCTTCTAACATTTCTGGCGAAACAGATGCTGTTCCTCCCATTTGAAGTCCGAAAATATTTTGAGCAATAAACATTAGCAACAAGCCTACTATTAACCATATTGCAAATTGCAAAACTCCTGCCAATGAATTTCCAATAATTTTCCCCATCATCAACTGAAATGGCTTAACCGATGAAATAATGATTTCTATTATTCTGTTTGTTTTTTCTTCTATAACACTTCGCATTACAAAATTTCCATAAACAATAATGAACATCATTATTAAATATCCCATTAACCCACCAATAAATATTTTAATTTCATTTAATCCTTTCAGACTTTCTTCTCCAGAAAACTTAGATAGTTTCAAAGTGGTTTTCTCTTTTGCTGCCTCAATTTTTGTTTCATTTAAGCCTAATTTCTTATAATTATCAGATGTTAATACAGAATCTACTACTTTTTCTATACCTCTAATGAATTCTAAACTTGCACTTGTTTCAGAAATATATTCTACTTTGTCTTTTATGAGTCCTAATGAATCTACTTTAGGAACATATAAAATTCCTTCATAGCTTTTTGACGCAGTGTCTTTTGCTATCTCAAAAGGTAATAATGACAAATCCGTATAATGAGTGTTTTTATCACTTTTAAAACTATTTTTCAAAAAACCAGCTTCATCGTGAACGGCAATTTCTGTTGCTTTGTCTTTATTCATTGTTGACAAATAACCAACTAATGCAGCAATACCAACAAATAATAATGGACTCAAAAAGGTCATTACAATAAATGATTTGTTACGCACTTTTGCAATAAACTCTCTTTTTATGATTAAAAATAATGTTTTCATTTTTTCTTTATAACTTATAGATAATACTTACAAATGATATTTTTTTTTATTAATTTATTCGCTTACGGTTTGAATAAAAATATCATTTACACTTGGTATTTTTTCAACGAAATGGGTAACCTGACCAAAATTGGTTAAAATTGACAATAAACTATTGGAGTTATCGTCTCCTAACTGTACTTCTAACTTTAGATCCTTATTTAAAGATTTAAAATCGGTTTGGTCAATTTTATATTTTTGAGTTAATTGATAGATTAATCCTTCAACATTATTGGTCAAAATTCCCACTTGAAAAGTATTTGATCTAAATTGTTGTTTTACATCTGTTAGTTTACCTTCAATTAATTTATTTGATTTATGAATTAAGGCTATATAATCGCACATTTCTTCAACACTTTCCATTCTATGAGTAGAAAAAATTACAGATGTTCCTTGTTTGTTCAATTCTATAATTTCATCTTTAATTAAATTAGCATTTACCGGATCAAAACCAGAAAATGGTTCATCTAATATTAACAATTTAGGTTTATGTAAAACAGTTACTACAAATTGTACCTTTTGAGCCATACCTTTAGAAAGTTCTTGAATTTTCTTATTCCACCATCCTTCAATTCCAAACTTTTCGAACCAGTATTTTAATTGTTTTTTTGCTTCTTGACTAGATAAGCCTTTTAGCTGAGCTAAATACAAACACTGTTCACCTACTTTCATACTTTTATATAATCCTCTTTCTTCTGGAAGGTATCCTATATATTGTATGTGTTCTGGCTTTAATTTTTCACCGTCTAAAAATACCTCACCAACGTCGGGCATTGTTATTTGGTTTATTATTCTAATTAATGTTGTTTTTCCTGCTCCATTTGGGCCAAGCAAACCATAAACACTTCCTTTAGGCACAGAAAGCGACACATTATTTAGAGCGGTATAATCCCCATATTGTTTAATTACATCCTTTACTTCAAGAATATTATTCATATAATTTATTATTATTTAGCTGCAACACTTCCCTATTTTAGTATAGTTTGCTTTGTTAACAGAAGACTTTTAAAATATTAATACAGACCAAAAATTATAGTCGTTTTTCTTAATAATTAACCATTAGTAGTAAAACGTTTTTTTTGTTACAAAAAACCCACCCCTTTTTTACGAAGGATGGGAAAAATTGCTATGAAAAAGAAAAATTCACTTCCCATAAGAAAGTGAATTCCAAATGTATATATTTTTATTCATTTATGAAAACATATCTTTTACTTTTTCAAAAAAAGATTTTTCAGATTTTTCAGGTGATGGAATAAAGTTTTCATCATTTAACATTTTTTCAAAAAACACTTTTTGTTCTTTATTTAATGTTTTAGGTGTCCATACATTTACATGTACTAATAAATCACCATTTCCATAACTATTCAAACTAGGAATACCTTTTCCTTTCAGACGAAGTATTTTTCCTGATTGAATTCCTTCTTCTAGTTTGATTCTTACTTTTCCACCTACAGCTTCTATATCTTTAGAAACACCTAAAGCTGCTTCTGGGAAACTAATATATAAATCATAATGAAGGTTCTCTCCTTCTCTTTTTAAGAAATCATGTTCTAACTCCTCGATTGCTACAATTAAATCTCCTGGAACACTATTACTACCTGGTGCTTCATTACCTTTATTTGCAACTTTCAATTGCATACCGTCAACCACTCCTGCTGGAATCTTAATCGATACGGTATCTTCTTCCATAATCATTCCATACGCATCCGCACCCGCAGGTTTTTGATCTAAAATTTGACCAGATCCACCACAAGTTGTACAAGTGGTTGCCGTTTGCATCCTTCCTAAAATAGTATTAGCAACTTTCATTATTTGCCCACTACCATTACAAGTAGAACATGTTTTATAAGAAACTCCTTTGGCTTGTACTTTTCGTTTAACTTTTATTTTCTTCTCTACTCCATTTACAATTTCCTCAAGTGACAATTTCACTCTTATTCTAAGATTGCTTCCTTTCACTCTTCGCTGTCCTCCTCCAGAGAAACCACCTCCTCCACCAAAAGCACTTCCAAAAATATCTCCAAATTGACTAAAGATATCATCCATATTCATATGACCGCCACCAAAGCCACCACCACCAAAGCCACCTGCTCCATCAAATGCGGCATGACCATACTGATCATAACGTGCTTTTTTGTCAGGATCACTTAGAACTTCATAAGCCTCAGCAGCTAATTTAAAGTTTTCTTCTGCAGTTGCATCTCCAGGATTTTTATCTGGATGATATTGAATTGCTTTTTTTCTGTATGCTTTTTTTATCTCATCAGCAGAAGCTCCTTTAGCAATACCTAATATTTCGTAAAAATCTTTTTTCATGTACGTAAATTTTATTTTTTAGCAGTTCTATTTTTCCTTGCCATTAACTTATGTTCCTTATATCACAAACTATTTAGTTGGCAATTTTGAAAAACATAACTTTAGTTTTTAACGAATTAAATATAAAAGACAATTATAATCATCTTTACACCTAACGTAATACTATTTGCTATTTTTACATTCCTATTACTACCTTTGGAAAGCGTATAATTTTGTCACCTAATTTATATCCTTTTTCAATGACATCTACAATTTTTCCTTTCAAATCATCAGAAGGTGCTGGAATTTGAGTAATTGCTTCTGCAAAATCAGCATCAAATGCATCTCCTACTTTAATCTCAACCTCTTCTAAACCTTTAGATACAAGTGTAGTTTTTAATTTCTCTTTAATTAATTCTACACCTTTAACCAAAGACTCATCATCTGACTTCGAAATTTGAGTCCAAGCTCTATCAAAATCATCAACAACAGGTAACATTGCTTGCAAAACTTCCTGATTTGCAGTTTTAAACAAATCTATTCTTTCTTTAGATGTTCTTTTCTTATAATTCTCAAATTCTGCAAAGAGACGTAAAAATTTGTCCTTCTCTTTTGCTAATTCGTCTTGAAGTTGCTCTTCAACCGTTAACTCAGGTTGCTGCTTTTCTGAAACATTTTCCTCTTGAATATTTTCTTTTTCTTCGATGTTTTCAGTACTTTCTGGATTCATATATTGACTTTTATTTTAAACTTTTTTTTCTTACTACATGTCAATAGCAAATCTATTGCCAAAGGCTCAAAAATGCCAAATTGTCATTAAACAATTTCACTTATTAAAATTTTATTACAAAAAATGAGTAGTTTATATTCTATGATATATCTTCAACATAACTAATGTTGTATTATATGAATCAAGTCTTCTACACTTCTTCAACTATTTTACATTTATTTTTCAATAAAAAAGCTAATAAGTAAGTTGCGCAAAATGAAATATTCACAATCTCTTAACATTATTTTTTTTAATTTTATTTACTTTTGATGAATTATTATTTTATTCAGTTTAAATAAAAATTACATAAATTAAACAATTATGAAAAAAAGCATTTTAAGTATCGCTTTAATTGCATTAGTTAGTTTTACAAGTTGTAAAAACGAATCAAAAACAGAAACTACAGAAGAAACGGTAACAGAAACCGCTATCGAACCAACGTATTCTGGAACGTATGTATTAGAAAATGCAAACTCTTCAATTGCTTGGGTTGGAAGTAAACCAGCAGGAAAACACACTGGAACAATTTCTATTAAAGATGGTAGTTTTGACGTATTAGATAGTAAAATTACTGGGGGAACGTTTACGCTTGACATGAACTCTATTACTGTTACTGATTTAGAAGGTGAAGACAAAGAACATTTAGAAATTCATTTAAAAGGAACAGGTGATAAAAAAGATGAAGATCATTTCTTCAACACTGGAAAGTTTCCTACTGGAACATTCAAAATTAAATCTGCAACAACTGTTGATGGTATTACTACAGTAACTGGAGATTTAACACTTAAAGACATTACTAAAGAAGTAAGTTTCCCTGCTGAAGTAACTGTTTCAGAAACAGAAGTAACTTTGGTTTCTAGTGCATTTAAAATTGACAGAACACAATGGGGTGTGAATTATGCTTCTAAATCTGTATTTGATGACCTTAAAGATAAATTTGTTGATGACGAAATTGAATTGACAGTTACCGTTAAAGCAAAAAAATAATTTAGTAGAAATTTATACTAAAAAGGAGACTATTTTTTGATAGTCTCCTTTTTTATTTCAGTAAATTCTGCAAGGCTTTTTCTAATGAAGCATACTTGAATTGAAACCCTTTGTTTAATAACTTTATTGCACTCACGTTTTGACTTGCAAACAGTATTTCATGCATTTCTCCTAGTATAATTTTCATCAAAAACTTAGGCACATTGGGTAGAAAACAAGGTTTGTTTAATGTTGAAGCAATTGCCTTTACCAAATCTGTATTTGTTACAGGATATGGAGCTACAGCATTATATATTCCTTCTAGCTTATTAGCAACAATAAAATGAAAAATTGCAACCAAATCTGAAGCGTGAATCCAAGATTGATATTGTTTTCCTGTTCCAAATGGAGAGCCAATTCCTAATTTAATTGGCTTTATCATTTCCTTCAAAGCTCCACCATCTTTAGACAAAACGAGCCCGATTCTAACTTTTGAGACCAATATTCCTAGTCGTTCAAAAGAACTTACTTCATTTTCCCATTTATAAACAACTTTACCTAGAAAAGAATCATCTACCTCTGTTTCTTCTTCATGGTAAACCTTATTATTACTATCTGGATAAATTCCTATAGCAGATGCAGTAACAATATGTTTTACAGTATTTTGTTTTTTGGACAAGGATTGAAATAACAAACGTGTAGAAAGAACCCTACTATTTATAATTTCTTCTTTATAGGAAGATGTCCATCTTTTTGAAACTGTAGCTCCTGCTAAATGAATTATAGTTTCTACATCATCAAAAGCATCTAAATCAATTTCACCCGAATTCGGATTCCAATAGAACCCTTTATAATTTGTTTGTGAAACAAGTTTTGATTTTGAAGTAGACAAATAATGCACTTCGATTCCATTTTTCAGTAGCAAATCGACTAATTCACTACCTATTAAACCTGTTGCTCCTGTTATTAATACTTTCATTTATATCTCTTTTACACAAAGATACACAGTAAAAATACTATAACGAAGCTAATTAACGAAAGTTAACAGATGTATAATCTAAATTAAGTCCTAACTTTAATTGTCCATTCAAATTGCATTTCAGAAACTTGCTCTCCTTTTTCATTTGTTCCAATAGAAGTAAGCCAAATAGTCTGTCCTTCTTTAGATTGAATCGCTTTTTGTATTGTTTCTTTCATCAACTTACCTTGAGAACATTTAAATGTAATTCTACCAGTTGCTTTTTTAGTAAATGTACCTTTATTATTTGCAACCAACATAGAAATATTAGCTCCACTTTCTTTAATTTGCAACATTACTAATGCACCTGTAGTAAATTCTGCTGCCATTGCTTGAACTGCAAAATACATAGAATTAAATGGATTTTGATTAAACCACCTATGTTTTACAGTTGTGGAACATTCTTCATTTGAAATATTTTTAACTCTTACTCCACTCCAAAAAGCAGCAGGTAACTTAAAGAACATAAAAGCATTAAGCTTTGAAGGTGTGAATTGCATATTTAGTTTTTTTTGTAAAAATATAAAAAAATACTATGCATTCATACTATTTTTTTGTTAAATGTTAATTTTTTGTTAAATATAGGTACTATGCTTAACATAATACCTTTTTTTAGACTTATCTTTGTATAAGAAATTAATAGCTATAGTATAATTACTTATTACAAAACATCAATCAAAATCAAACCAATACTTATTAATTATGAAAACATCGAACGAAAAAAGTTTAAGCTCATTTATTCATTTAAGCACATTGAGCCAATATATTATCCCATTAGGGAATTACATTTTTCCTTTATTATTATGGTCAACCAAAAAAGACAAATCTGAGTTTGTAGATAACAATGGGAAACAAGCACTGAATTTCCAATTAAGTATTCTTTTATATTCATTAATCGCAATTATTATAGCAATCCCTACTTTTATCATTTGGTTAATTAACACCATTGAACGTTTAGAAATAAACAGAAACATAATAACGTTTAAAGATGTTTTCACAACAGAGAATGTAACGGGACTTGTCATATTGGGAATTATTACGTCTGTTTTGCTTTTATTCATGAAGCTCAGTGAATTTTTCCTTATTATTTATGCCTCTGTAAAAAGTGCAAATGGAGAAGAATATAAATACCCTCTTACTATTAACTTTATAAAATAGTTTCAATCATCAATCAATCATCAACCATGGATCTGAAAGATTCAGATTCAATCAAAAACGAACAGTTTAATTAAAAAATCATGTAAATTATGAACATTGAAAACACAAAAGCTCAAATGAGAAAAGGTGTTTTAGAATTCTGCATACTTTCCGTATTAAAAGAAAAAGATGCTTACACTTCTGAAATTCTAGAAACACTAAAAAACGCAAAGTTACTCGTTGTAGAGGGAACCGTTTATCCTCTTCTAACACGATTAAAAAACGATGGACTCTTAAGCTACAGATGGGAAGAATCAACCTCTGGGCCACCAAGAAAATATTACGAATTAACTGAAGTAGGTCAGGAATTTTTAAACGAACTCAGTAGCACCTGGACAGAATTGTCTGATGCAGTAAACATAATAACTCAACCAAGCCAAAAATAAAAGTCATGAACAAAACAACAAGTATAAATTTAGGAGGTTTCTTTTTTCACATAGATGAAGATGCTTATCAAAAATTAACACGCTATTTTGATGCTGTTAAACGTTCGCTTTCCTCAGAAGGAAGAGACGAAATAATAAACGACATTGAAAGTAGAATTGCCGAACTGTTTCAGGAGAGAATTAAATCCGAAACACAAGTTATTCGTTTAAAAGAAATTGATGAAATTATTGCCATCATGGGGCAACCAGAAGATTATATGATTGATAATGAAGAAACTAATCATAGCAGCAATAATAAGTATAATTCAAACACAATCAATACAAGAACAAGACGTCTTTATAGAGATAAAGACAATGCTATTTTAGGTGGAGTTGCTTCTGGGTTTAGCCATTATTTCAATATTGATCCGTTATGGATACGCATTTTATTTATAATTTCACCATTCATTAGTTTTGGCACTTCATTAGTTATTTATTTAGTTTTATGGATTTTAATTCCTGAAGCAATAACAACATCGCAAAAACTAGAAATGAAAGGTGAACCCATTAATATTTCAAACATCGAAAAGAAAGTAAAGGAGGGAATTGAAGATATTGCGGGAAAGTTAAACAACCTAGATCATGAAAAAATTGCCAATACAGCAAGAAGTGGTGCAAATCAAATTGGCTCAAAATTGAGTGACCTTTTTTTAAGCGTTTTTAAAATAATGGCAAAAGTTCTAGGTGTCTTTATGATTTTCTTTTCATCAATGGCTTTATTGGGAATTATCATTGCTAGCGTAATAATGATTTTTTCATCTTCATTACCAGATGCATATATATTTAATCATATTCATACTCCAGTAGATTTTGACATACCTATTTGGATTCAGGGAATATTACTTTTATTAACTACTGGAATACCTTTATTATTCATATTAATTTTAGGATTAAAACTTTTAGTAAGCAATATGAAATCTATTGGTAACTATCTAAAATATTCACTTTTAGCAGTTTGGATTGTTGCCATTATTGGAGCTAGCTACCTTGGTATTAAACAAGCAACTGCAATTGCCTTTGATGGCAAAACTGTTAAAAAAGAGCAAGTCTATATGCAACCTACTGATACTTTACATGTAAGTATGCAATACAATAATTATTATGCAAAAAGCATTAACCACAGAAGAAGCGGTGGAGAATATAGACATGATGAAAAAAATAACGAGATCATTTATTCTACGAATGTGAAAGTATATTTTCTAAAAACGAACGAAAATCAGCCTTTTATTCAAGTTGAGAAATCAGCAAGTGGAAAATCGCATAAAGAAGCTATAAATCGTTCAGAAAAAATAAAGTATAATTTTGAAATTCAAGGAAATAGAATTAAATTAGATAATTATTTTGTAACCAATTTTGAAAATAAATTTAGAGATCAAGAAGTAGAAATTTATATTTATCTTCCTGAGGGCACCTATTTAAAACCAGACAAAACAATACAAGATTTCAACTGGACAAATCGTTATAGTTATGATGACAATTTTTTTAATATTTATTTTGGAGACGGTGAAAATGTATATAAAATTGAAGATAACGAAGCAGTTTGCTTAAACTGTGAAGAAGAGGAAGAAAATTTTAATGAAGAAGATGATTTCAACATAGAGAAAGACTCTTTAAATGAAAATGTAACAATTAAAGTAAACAACAAAGAATTAAAAATCAAGTCTAAAGATGGTAAATTAGACATTCAACTTAAAAAATAACAAATAAAACAACTATAAAAACTAGCAATCATGGTTAAATTAATTCTACAAATCACAAAAGTTATTGCCACGATCCTTACTGCGTTATTATTACAATCTTGCATTAACGGAAATTGGGTTGGAGACTCTATTAATGGAGACGGAAACGTTGTTGCAATAGAGAGACCAATTAATGATACATTTAATCGCATTTCTGCTCAAACTGGATTAGAAGTATATATTACTCAAGGTAATGCTGTTAAAGTTCTTGTTGAAGCCGATGAAAATCTCCAAGAACATATCTTTACCAAAGTAAATGATGGTGTTCTTGAGATATATACCGACACAAGTATAAACATTTGCGATTCGAAAAAAGTATTTGTAAAAGTTGTTGACCTAGACGGCTTAAAATCTTCAAGCGGAGCAGAAGTTAAAAGTAACAGTCCTTTAAAATTTGAAAAGTTAGAACTGTCCTCTAGTAGTGGTAGTAGCATTGAATTAGATTTGAATTCAAATAATGTTTCTTGTGAAAGTAGTAGCGGAAGCAGTATCACTTTAAATGGAAAAACAAATCACCTATCGTCCGATGCTTCTAGTGGTAGTGCAATACATTTAGAGGATTTTATTGCAAAAAACGCCAAAGCAAGTTCTTCAAGTGGAAGTTCAATAACTATAAACGCAATAAATGAATTAAAAGCAGATGCATCAAGCGGAAGTAGTATTGAATTTATTTCTAAACCCAATTCATTAATCGTGGACGAAAGTTCTGGGGGAAGTGTTAGTCAAAAATAACATTCGAAAAAAACATCAGTTAGCGCTGATGTTTTTTTTTATATTTGTCATAATATTAAAACAATCAATCACTATTCGTATATGGAATGGTGTTTGTACCCTTACAATAAAAAATTTAAAAATTATCATGATAAAAAGAATTACGTTACTGTTTTTAGTCCTTTTCGCAACAACTTTCACTTTTGCGCAAAAAAAAGAAAAAATTAAAGGGTCAAAAATTGTCACTCACACTATCAAAAAAGTAGAAAATTTTGAAAATATAGAAATAGAAGACAATATTGAAGTTTATCTTGTGAAAGCAGATTCTGCTTCGGTTGAAATTGAAGCAGATGACAACCTACACGATGTTGTTAATTTTTCTGTAGCAGGAAACACACTTAGAATCTATACCCTAAAAAATATTAGTGGGGCAAAAAAATTCACTATCAGGATTAATTATGCAGCCCAGCTAACTTCTATAACAGCAAAAAATGACTCAAAAGTTTATGCACTAAACGAGTTACAATTAGAAAACATCACAATAAGAAATTTTGATAATTCTTCTTCGTTTTTAAACGTAAACTCTTCTTCGTTTACTTTGGTTTTAAATGACAAAGCTGAAGCCGAAATTAATGTTAAATCTAAAAATACCTCATTAGAGATTAGTAAAAATGCTATATTAAAAGCCTTAGTTGCTTCACCTGAAGTAAAACTAGACATGTATGAAAAAGCAAAAGTAAAAATTGAAGGTGACGCAGAAATTTTCAAAATTAGATTAGACAACAACTCCAATTTAACTGCCGATAAGTTTACTACAAAAACAATGGATTTAACTATTGAAGGATATTCAAAATGCGAAGTAAACGTTATTGACTCTATTGCTATTGATGCTTCGGGAAAAACGGATATTGAATTATATGGTGAACCAAAAATTGAAATGAGAAAATTTACAAACAATGCCACTTTATATAAAAAAGAAAAATAATGAGACAGTATATTGTATTCTTTTTATTCCTTACATTTTCTGTATTTAGCCAAAAAGCATCCACATTTCCAGATGATTTTTTTGGAAAGTACAAAGGAAAACTTAACATACACAATGCAAAGGGGAGTCAGGTTATTGATATGGAATTGCATTTATTACCTACAGATAGTGTTGGGAAATATGTTTATACCATTATTTATAAATCTGAAAAAATAGATCAAGAGCGAAAATATACACTTATAGAAAAAGACAATACAAAAGGTTCTTTTGTTATTGATGAAAATAACGGAATTATCCTAAATGCTTTTGTAGCAGACAATACCTTGTATTCCATATTTGAAGTACAAGGTAGTTTACTCACAACTACAGAACATTTTAAAGACAATTATGTTGATTTTGAAATAATGTATACGCAAAGAGACAAAGTTGAAAAGACTGGAAAAAACACAGAAGAAGTTCCAGAAGTACTTTCTTTTCCTGTTATGAGTGTACAAAAAGCACGTTTGTTTAAAGAATAGTTATTCTAAAATTTTAATCTCATATATATTTGGCCACATTTTACCTGTAATAAAAAATGTTTTCTTTGCTTTATTATAAGCAATACCATTCATCTCTAAGATTAAATTTGATTTATTTTTTGCATCATAATACAAACCTGAAAGATCAATAGAACGCACGACCCTACCGTTTTTAATATCTATTTTTACAATTCTATTTTGGGTATATACATTAGCATATATAAAACCTTCAACAAATTCTAACTCATTTAAATTCTGTAACGCTAAACCGTTTTCAGTAACTTTTATTTTTTTAACCGATTTCAAATCCTCAACATCAATAAAAGTCAAAACATCTGTTCCATCGCTCATTACCAAGGTAGCATCATCAATATTTGTTAAACCCCAACCTTCATTACTATCAAAAGTAAATGTGTCAATTTTATCAAATGTAGTAGCATCATAAACAAATCCCGTTTTATTCAAATAAGTCAATTGGAAAATTTTATTGTTCGCTTTAGCAATTCCTTCTCCAAAATACTTTTGTTTGTCTAATTTAGCTTTAACATCAATCTTTCCTGTTGCTAAATCTACAATTCCAAACACAGACTCTGTTTCAGGTAAACTTTTAGGAGAACCTGTACCTTCATAAAGAATAGCATCATCAAAAAACAAACCTTCTGTAAAAGCATTTAAATCGTGCTGAAAAACATTTTTAATTTCATATTGTTTTTTCTCAATAACAATAGATGCTGTGCTTCCTTTTTTATCCTGACAAGCAACAGTTAACAAAAACAACGATACAACTAACAAACGAACATCCATAAAATAAGAATTAAAAAAAATGTTCAAATGAATATCACTTGAACATTGATTGAATAAAATTACTACTTGTTTTTCTTAAAGGAAAACATTTAACAACACTTTAATCTTTAAAAAAATAGAATAATTCGTCGATATTATATTGTTGTCCCATTAAATAGTTATTGAATATTTTTACTGGTGCATAATTGAATTCATTATCAACACACCATTGAAATTGTTGCATTAATTGCCTGTTTTCTTGGTTAAAATCGTTTGTTTTTTGCCACTTCTCTTTCCAAACTTCCATTTCCATTTTTTCAATATGCCAATCATCAAGTGCCTGAATTACATCTTTACCTTGATTATTTAATTTTAAAACGCTTCTTGCGATATCTAAATAGGGATTATCTTCATTACTCACATTCAGATTATAAGAAATAGCTAATTTTAATTGCGTAGGATATTTCAGCCATAGCTCTTTAGCGGCTTTATAAGCTGTGTGGCAATGAGGACAACTTGGACTTAAAAACAATGAAATTACATTTTTAGCACTTGATTCTCCAATTGTTATTTTCTCTAAAGCATTAAATTGGTCAACATTAGTAATACTTTCACTTGTTTTGTAAAAAACCTCTTCATTACGTTTAAAACGAAGTAATGCATTTAGTTCTACTTCATTTTCGTTTCCTTTTTGAATCCATTTTTTTAATAGAAACCATGAAAAACCAATAATTGAAATTAAGAGCAATGCTTTAATTGTATTTTGTATTGTAAAAGATAATACATTAAAATACATTAAGAATAAAATTCCATTTGCGATTAACAATCCCGAAATCACTAAACACAATAAGCACCATTTTTTCAAACTAAACTTTTGCAAATAGATGGAATAAATGAGCACTGGAAATGATAATAAACTTACCAAACCAATTATAGCTCCTAATTGTAAACCAAAAAGTAAAGCAATGAATGAGAAACTAAAAAACAATACGGGTAAGTCTACAAACTCAACATATTTTGAAAAAGTATACGATTTAGACTTAATGATAGAATCACAAGAAAACTCTTCACTAATTGTACAAAATTTAGATTCTTTTTTATCTTTAGCAAAATAGGTTTCTAAGATTTCTTTTGTAACGAAAACTCCAATTCCAGCAATGATTAATAATATTGTATGAAGATGATCTTTTAACTGAATTGAAATCGACAATAGGATTAAAACAACCAAAAAACCAGGAAGAAATGATTTTGTATTTTTAAATGAGTTCACTATTTCATCATTCTCATTTTCTTCTACTAAAAGCACAATTCCTGTCCAATGTTTTTCAACTTCTTCCCTAGAAATTGTTTTCATTTTTCCTTCTTCATCTTCAATAGAAAATTCACTTTCCACTCTTGTCAGCAAATACAAAGCTGATTCATCAAATTTCAGTTCGGTAATAAATGAGTTAGTCAATTCATCAAAATGTTCAAAAGGAACGTTTGCAGCAATATTTTCTATATTTAGAAAACTCAACCCATCTGTAATAGCTAACAAACTAGGGTAGTTTGGATGCGATTGATAAAATTGCTCAAAAGCTATAACTTTTGAAGAATAATTTGAATTTTGGAGGTATTTAATTACTAATTTAAGCATGTTTTATTGTTTGTTTGTATTCCCAAAAGTAAAAAAAACATCGTTATAAAAAGAATGTTTTTTCTAACTTTATCTAAATATATTACATATATTTTTCAAGTTCTTTCGTAATTTCTTCACTTTCTGGTCCTGGAGCGTTATCATTTACTAATTTTCCGTTTTTATCATAAATAAAATATCTTGGTATTGTTTTTAAGAGTATATCTTTATATAATTGTGCTTCAGGATAATTGGTCGCAAAAAAATTAGTAGCTCCATTCAGTTGTTCTTTTCCAGCAGCTTTTTGCCACGCTTCCAAATTTTTATCGATACTTATATATACAAATTCAATATTTTTATATTTTTCATGAAGCTTTCTTGATGCTGGCATAGCTGCTCTGCAAGGTGCGCACCAACTTGCCCAAAAATCGACATAGACTACTTTTCCTTTATACTTTGAAATAATATCTTGTAACAGCACTTCTTTTTTATTTTCATTTAATAAAGTAACTGCTGTCGATTCTTTACTTTCTTTTTTATTTGATATCCCATAATATTTCTCTTCAATAGTCTTTATTAAAGTCTTATCGGAAATATTCGATGCAAATAATTGAAAATATTTCTCAGCATCTGGTTTTGAAAAATTACTTATTATTTCTTCTAAAAAAGTATACAATAAAAAATCTTTGTTCTTTGGTTGTATGCTATCTATCTTAAGAACATTATCGAAATTAATTCGAAAGTCTACAAATGCCCCATTACTTTTATTTACAGTAGTAACTGGGTATTTGTTATAGAAACTATACAATAGATAATTAGAATATTTTTCTACCGCTAAATTAATAGTTGCATTAAAAATACTATCTTGTTTTTCAATGTTTCTATATTCTTTAAAAACATTAATTTGATAGATTTCATCTTCAATACTATTTTTATTTTTTAAAGCATTAAAATGATTTAAAATTGATGCATTCCTAGCTTCATACTCTTTTTGAGCATTTTCTGTTTCTTGCTTGTTTCTTTTCCTTTTGTTTTTCTCAAAAAAAGAAAGTCCACTCTCAACTAATGGATATTCTAAATTTCTTTTAACATATTCATTTGCTCCTAAACTATCTGCATTCTTATTCAAATAGGTAATATACGGAGCATCATCTGGGTAGTTAAAAACAGCTGTATCACCAGGCTTTAAAATATAGGTAGTAGAAAAATGAACATGAAATGGATGTTGCAAGTATATTTTATTTTTAGTAGCAATGGTTACTGTATCTGTCTTATTTAGATTATCAATATTTAATTCATTACTGACAAACTCATTATTTTCTCTATAAACCATTTTTGCTAAACTGTACATAACAGAACCATCAACATCTTTAATAGAATCTTTATCGTATGTTCTTTCTTTAAAAACAAGAGTAATTGTGTTTTTCTCTGGAATACTTTGAGTCGTCTCTTTCTTCTTTTCTTGAGAACAAGAAAAGTTTGAGAGGATTATTAAAAAAAGTAAAAATCTCATAATTTGTTTTATTAAGATTGCCCGTAATTGAGCAACCTTTTTACTATTAATACCAAGAAGCAGAACCGCAACTTGAACAACACCAATAGCCTCCATTTGCAACTGCAACAGCCATTGCAGTATCTTTACTAACATCTTTTTTTATTATAGGAGATTGTCCATAATTACATTCTGGACCATGATCTCCTCCCGCTGTACATTTAGGAATATAATACGCACAAGTTCCTGCACCTTCAACAGTTTTCATTTGTTCTTTTGAAAGCAATGTAACCCCAGTTAAATTTAAAATTGATTTTCTCATTTTATTTATTTTATAATGTTAAAACTATCTAGGCATTTAAAGTCAACTAGATTTCTGACTATTCTTGCAAGAGATATTTTTAAACTCAATTAAATCTATGAGTTTTTATTTACATATTTATAGAAACAAATTTAAACAAAGTCAATCTTAAAATAGATACAGAAAAAATATACTTTTTATTAAAGTTTAAGAATTATTACACAAAAAACTTACCTTTATATACATTAATAGACAGACTATTATTTATATAACAACGTAAAAACCAATATTTTATTCCACAAAAAAACCATTCTAAAAAGAAATAATCTCCTTAGAATGGTTCTGCTATTAACACGAGTAAAGAAAACAGATAAAAGATGATAGACTTATCTACTTTGTATCAAGAGATTAAGCAGTTTCTACTTACGTTATACTCCCGTATCCTTACTGTTTCCGTGTTATAATTCTTAGTGTTTTGCTGCTAAATAACGTTCAGCATCTAAAGCAGCCATACAACCAGTTCCAGCCGCTGTAATAGCTTGTCTGTACACATGGTCTGCCGCGTCTCCTCCAACAAAAACTCCAGAAATATTGGTTTTAGAAGTTCCAGGAATATTTTTAATATATCCTGTCTCGTCTAAATCTAAGTAATCAGCAAAAATATCGGTATTAGGTTTGTGACCAATGGCAACGAAAAATCCTGTTGCAGGAATTTCTGTTATCTCACCTGTTGTTCTATTTTTAGCTTTTACACCTGTAACCACTTGTCCGTCTCCTATGACTTCTTCGGTTTCAGTATGCATTAAAATTTCGATATTAGCTGTTTTTCTTACTCTTTCTTCCATGATTTTTGAAGCTCTAAATTTATCGCTTCTTACTAACATGGTTACTTTTTTACAAATATTTGATAAATAATGTGCTTCTTCGCAAGCACTGTCTCCTGCTCCAACAATTACAACTTCTTGATTTCTATAGAAAAACCCATCACAAACTGCACAAGCAGAAACCCCTCCTCCTAATTGTAAATATTTTTGTTCTGATGGCAATCCTAAATATTTTGCAGATGCTCCTGTTGAAATAATTACAGTTTCTGCGTGAATCTCAATAGTATCATTAATCCAAACCTTGTGAATATCACCAGAGAAATCTACTTTTGTAGCCCAACCATCGCGAATGTCTGTACCAAAACGCTTTGCTTGCTCTTGCAATTGAATCATCATTTCTGGTCCTGTTACACCGTCTGGATAACCAGGGAAATTTTCTACTTCGTTAGTCGTTGTTAATTGGCCTCCTGGTTGTTGCCCTTGGTATAACACTGGCGACATGTTTGCTCTTGCTGCATAAATGGCAGCAGTATAACCCGCTGGTCCTGAACCTATAATTAAACATTTTACTGTTTCTATTTTATCTGACATAGTATTTTATTATTTTTTAGAAGTATCAAAAGTACTAATTTTAAACGAAACGAAAAGTAGTATAGGTTACAAAAAAAGTTATTTGATAATAAGATTTATTTATTCTCACTAAATTTATTTAGCAACACATCGAAACTCACTTTTTCTTGTTCCCCAGATGCTAAATCTTTAACTGTAAATTGGTTATTTTTCATTTCTTCCTCTCCTACCAAAACCGCAAACGGAATGCCTCTTTTATCTGCATGTTGAAATTGTTTTCCAATTTTAGCTTTGTCTGGGTACATTTCTACTTTTACACCTGCTTGCCTCAATTTCGCAATGGCTTTCATGGCATATTTTGCTTCTTCCAATCCGAAATTTAAAAACAATGCCTTTGAAGTTGCGTTTACTGTTGCTGGAAACAAACCTAATTGTTCAATTACCAAAGCGATTCTGTCTAGACCAAAAGAAATACCAACACCACTCATGTTTTTCAAACCAAAGATACCCGTTAAATCATCATAGCGTCCACCACCACCAATAGACCCCATATCGACACCTTTTGGTGCAGCCACTTCAAAAATAGCACCAGTGTAATAATTTAAACCTCTTGCTAAAGTAACATCTAAATCTAAAGTTGCGGTTTGCAAACCAATTTCGGTTACATTATCGCAAATAAACAATAATTCTTCTACTCCTTTCATTCCTTCTTCAGAAGATGCTAATAAATCACCTAGTTTTGCAATCTTTTCAGAAATAGTTCCTGTAAAATTGAATAACGGTTGCACTTTTTCAATAGCAGTTTCAGAAATCCCTTTTTCAAGCATTTCTTTTTTTACACCGTCTTCACCAATTTTATCTAATTTATCTAAAGCAACTGTAAAATCGATTAACTTATCAGAAGCTCCAATAACTTCTGCTATTCCAGATAAAATTTTACGGTTGTTTATTTTAATGGTAACTCCGTTTAATTTTAATTGACTAAAAACAGCATCATATAATTGCACTAATTCCACTTCTTGCCAAAGGGAATTCGACCCAACTACATCGGCATCACATTGATAAAACTCTCTAAAACGTCCAAACTGTGGATTATCTGCTCTCCAAACGGGTTGGATTTGATATCTTTTGAATGGGAATTCAATTTCGTTTTGATGTTGTACTACATATCTAGCAAAAGGAACAGTTAGATCATAACGTAATGCTTTTTCAGAGATTCTTGATGTAAATTTATTTAATTCAATACGTTGTTCTACAGAAATTTTTTCAGCCGAATTTATTTGCAAATCAGTTATTGATTCTGGTAATTGAATTTTATTCTTATTGTAGAAAAAATTCCCAGAATTCAAAATTTTAAAAATCAATCGATCGCCTTCTTCTCCGTATTTCCCCATTAAGGTTTCCGAATTTTCAAAAGAAGGTGTTTCTATAGGTTGAAAACCAAATTTTTCGAAATTGGTTTTTATGGTACTAAATATATAGTTACGTTTTGCAACTTCAACAGGTGAAAAATCACGTGTTCCTTTTGGTGTGCTTGGTTTTTGAGCCATCTTTGAATTTAGAATTTGAATTTAGAATTTAGAAAATTAAAATGCGATAAATAAAGTGCTTAAAACTTACTTATACTTCTCATTTTCTACTCTTTTCCTAGTATTTTTAATAATGGTTACAAATATAGAAACTAATTCGTTGGCTTCAAGGATTGCACTTTTGATTTTATCATTTTTTAATAAATTTCTTTCTTGAATGATTTCTAAGCAAAATAAAGTCTCATCCGCTTCTTCCAAAACTACATTTGTTTTCGATAAAAATTCATTATCACTTCTAACGCTACAAGAAGCCCTATAATTAGCACCAACAGAAGTCTCAGATTTTGATATTTGGTAAATAATAACTTTCGAAGATGCATTATAAGGAATCTCGTCAACAATATCTAGAATATTTAATGTGAATCTTTTTGTTCTAGATTTTAAATCTTTATCACTCAAATGTGTTTTCTTTGAAATTTTAAAAAACTATTTCTTACTAAATTCCCTAGTAACAATTCTGTTTTTTGCCCCTTCTAAATTCTAATTTCTAAATTCTAAATTTATTTGTGTAACAAATCTTCTTCTTTAAAGTCTAATAGATGTTATGGTAGGATTATTTAAAGAAAACACAAGAATTGCACTTGACTCTATAAAGGGGCAAGCATTGCGTACAGCGCTAACTGTTTTAATTATTATGATAGGAATTACCTTTTTAGTAGGGATTCTTACATTAACTAAAGCTTTAGAAAATAATTTATTTGGAAATTTTGCTTCAATGGGAGCCAATACTTTTTCGATTAGTCGCTATGATTTCTCGGCAGAAATTAATCAGAATGATGTAGATCAAAAAGTAAATCCTATCATTAGTTACCCAGAAGCCAAAGCTTTTAAAGATAAATTCAATTTCCCTTATACTTCTACCTCACTTTCTTTTACCGCAGCAACAGGCATTGAAGTAAAACACCAAGGAGACAAAACCGATCCAGAGATTAGTGTTTTGGGTATAGATGAAAATTTTTGTCCAAACAAAGGACTTGAAGTCATTAAAGGGCGTAACTTTAATACTTTTAATGTTCAAAACAATAATTATGTTTGCATTTTAGGTTCCGATTTTGAAAAAGGGCTTTTCAAAGACAAAAATCCGTTAGAAAAAACGATTTCTATTCGTGGAGCAAAATTTAAAGTGATTGGTGTTTTAAAAGAAAAAGGATCTACATTTGGAAACAGTCAAGATTTACGTGTTTTGATTCCAAATCAAATTGCACGCTCTATTTTCTCTTCTCCAAATATAAATTATGATTTAGATATTAAAGTACACAACGAAGCTTTACTAGATGAAGCTGTCGATGATGCTACTTTAACAATGCGATTGGTTCGCAAATTAAACCCGATACAAAAAAACAATTTTGGCATTGAACGTAGCGACGATTTGATTCAAACCTTAGGATCAAATATTGCAATGATTAACTTAGTTGCTATAATTATTGGTGCTATAACTGTTTTTGGTTCTACTATTGCTTTAATGAACATTATGTTGGTTTCTGTAAGTGAAAGAACAAGAGAGATTGGCATTAGAAAATCGCTAGGTGCCAAAAGAAAAACTATTGCTTGGCAATTCTTTACTGAAACCTTCATCATTAGTCAAATTGGAGGCATACTTGGAATAATTTTTGGAATAATACTCGGAACAGTAATTTCTGCTCTTGCCGGTTTTTCATTTGTTATTCCTTGGCTAGCTATGTTTGCTGCATTTGTAACCACGTTACTAGTTACTATTATTTCAGGCTTGTATCCTGCAATAAAAGCCTCTAAACTAGACCCTGTTGAGGCACTTCGTTATGAATAATTTTAAAGAGGATATTACCACAAAATTAAGCCAATATTTAGACGAATTTGGCATTTTAACTTCAGAAGAGATAGCTAATTTCTTAAGCTTATGCGAATATAAAACCCTAAAAAAAGGGGATTTATTTTCAAAAGAGAACACCATTTGCAATCAAATTGGCTTTGTGCTTTCTGGAATTTTTAGATCGTATTATTACTCTACTGAAGAAGAAGAAGTTACCTATTGTTTTATTTTTCAAGATAGTTTTATAACCGCCTACTCTTCTTTTATTTCCCAACGAAAAACACAAGAAAACATTCAAGCAATTACTGATATTGAAATGTTAGTCATTTCGAGAGCTGCAATTACAAAACTAGAACAAAGCAGTGCAAACTGGTTGCGTTTTTTAAAATTCATTGCAGAACAAGAATACATCAACCTTGAGAGAAGAATATTCATGTTGCAAAAAGAAAAAGCAGAAACAAGATATAGAGACCTCATTGAAAACAAACCGCAATTCCTGCAACACATTCCTTTGCATTATCTGGCTTCTTATCTTGGTGTTACACAAAGACACTTGAGCAGACTCCGAAAAGAAATTACCTAATTAGACAAATGTCCTTTATTATGATTGGTATTCGTTTTTACTTTGTTGAAAATTTAAACCATGAAAAAAATACTTATTATAAACGGACATCCGAATGCAGAAAGTTTCAATTTTGCTTTGGCTGAAGCTTATAAACAAGGTGCAAAAACCACGAATGCATCTATTGAAGAAATTAATATTCGAGAATTACAATTCAATCCTAATTTAGCGTTTGGTTACCAAAAAAGAACAGAACTAGAGCCCGATTTATTAGAAGCAATAGACAAAATCAAAAAAGCAGATCATTTAGTTTGGGTTTTCCCGATGTGGTGGTATGGTTATCCTGCAATAATGAAAGGATTTATTGACCGCACGTTTTTACCAGGAATCACCTTCGATTTTAAAGAAGGAAAAGCTTTACCTGAAAAACTACTGAAAGGAAAAACAGCAAGAATCATTATCACCTCAGACACTCCAAAATGGTATGATTCATTATTTATGAAAAGCCCTGCAATTAATCAATTCAAAAAAGGAACACTCCAATTTTGCGGCATAAACCCTGTAAAAGTAACATATCTCTCTGTAGTTAAAAACGCTACTATTTCGCAAAGAAAAAAATGGTTAGAAGAAGTAACTAATTTAGGCAAACAATTAAAATAAAAAACTACAAAGTACAACGAATCATTCTATCATTACCATAGAAATCTTTTTTCAATTCAATATTTTGGAAACCAAGTGCAGCTAATAAATTTACTGTTTCCTTTCCAAGATATTGATTGATTTCAAAATATAAAACTCCGTTTTCTTTGAGTCCTTTTTTAGCTAAAATTGCAATTTTTCTATAAAAAAGCAAAGCGTCATCATCTTCAACGAATAATGCCAAATGCGGTTCATAGTCTAATACGTTCTTTTTAATTTCTTCTTTCTCTAAATTCCGAACATAAGGAGGGTTAGAAACAATAATATCGAACCTAGTTCCGATTTCTTCTAAACTTTCTAATTTTAAAATATCGGTTTCAATAAAATGAATAGCAACTTTATTTAATGTTGCATTTCTTTGTGCAGTTTCCAAAGCTTTTTCAGAAACATCAATTGCAAAAACAGATGCTTTTTGAATATTTTTCTTTAATGAAATAGGAATACAACCTGTTCCCGTACCAATATCAACAATTTGTATGTCATCATCTTTATTGTCTTGCCTTTCAATTATCCAATCTACTAACTCTTCCGTTTCTGGACGTGGAATTAAAGTGTTTTCATTGACAAAAAAGGGCAAACCATAAAACTCTGTTATTCCAAGAATATATTGAATTGGTTTTTCATTTTTAAGTTCACGAAGTATTTTATTCCATTGACCAGCTTGAGCATTACTTATTGAAAAATCAGGTTGCAATGCTAAATCTACTCGTTTCATTTGATGCAGATGTTCCAAAATAATGAAAAAGAAAGACACTACTTCATCCTTCCCAAACAACTCATCTAATTCTTTATGAAAATTATCTTTTATTTTTTTTAAAAGCATTTTACTTTTTTTAATTTATATTTCCTTCGTCATCCAAACTTCACAACTATTATGCCCAGTATTTCCCAAAGGAGCATCGATGGCCTCAAAACCTAGATTAAGATATAATTTTTGAGCTGCTTTCATAAATGAAAGTGTTTCAAGATAGCACAATGTAAAACCATTTTTACTTGCAAAATCCAAACACCTTTCAATTATTTGCTTTGCGAAACCAGTTCCTCTTATTGCTGGAGAAAAATACATTTTTTGCAATTCACAAATATGCGTTGCTCCATTCTCTAGAGGAGCAATCCCACAACCACCAACAACAACCCCCTCATTTTCTACAACATAATAAATAGCTCTGTCCTCTTGATATACTTCAAAAAGTGTATCCAAGATAGGATCTGCATAGGCTGTTCCAACTTTTGGGGCATCTAATTCGTCAAAAACATCACGAATTACTTTTGCAATTTGCAAATTATCTTTTTGCTGTATTTCCCTTATATTCATAGAAATAATTTTAAAAACAAAAGTAAGCAAATTGACATGATAGTAACAGGAATTATATCTTAAAAATAGTACTTTTGCACTATGGAGAATCATGAATTTTACATGAAACGATGCATTGAACTTGCTAAAAATGGCTTAGGAACAACTTATCCTAATCCTTTAGTGGGAAGCGTAATCGTATATGACGGAAAAATTATTGGAGAAGGTTGGCATAAAAAAGCGGGTGAAGCTCATGCAGAAGTAAACGCAGTAAATTCGGTAAAAGACAAATCTTTACTTGAGAAAGCAACCATATATGTTAGCTTAGAACCTTGCAGTCATTATGGAAAAACTCCACCTTGTTGTGACTTAATTATTGCATACAAAATTCCAAATATTGTAATTGGTACAATTGATCCTTTTGCAAAAGTAGCTGGAAATGGCATTAAACGCCTACTAGAAGCTGGAAAAAAAATTACTATTGGCATTTTAGAAGAAGAATGCAAAGCATTGAATAAGCGTTTTTTTACGTTCCATCAAAAACAAAGACCCTATATTATTTTAAAATGGGCAGAAAGTAAAGATGGTTTTATTGCACCAAATACAACTGAACGAGAAACAGTACATGAAAAACTGAGTCCAGTTTGGATCACAAACCCCTATTCTAGGCAACTGGTACATAAATGGCGATCAGAAGAACAGGCTATACTTGTGGGGACCAAGACCGTTCTACAAGATAATCCTAAATTAGACACACGAAATTACAAAGGCAATCATCCTATAAGAATCGTATTAGACAGAAAAAACATAATTGACAATTCTTTTCATGTGAAAGACCACACCAGAACAACAATAATTTACACAGAAATCAATAATTTAACAAATTCAAACAACATAATTTATGATAAAATAAATTTTGATACTGATTTTTTATTAAATTTAACAAAAAATCTACATAAAAAAGAAATACAATCTATAATTATTGAAGGTGGTTCAAAAACACTCCAAGCTTTTATAGATGAAAATTTATGGGATGAAGCACGTGTTTTTACAGGAAACATTTTTCTGCTATCTGGCACTAAAGCCCCAGTTTTCAACGTAAAACCCCAAAAAAGCTTCAACATAATGAATGATGAAATTAAATTTTACGAAAACTATGATTGATACTATTATATTTGATTTTGGTAATATTTTTATTGATATAGACTATAATCTTACTCAAGAAGCGCTAAAAAAACTAGGAGTTAAAGAATGGAATACCGAATTAGACACTTTAAACAAAGAATATGAAATTGGAAAAATAAACGAATTTCAATTTATGCAAGGCATACAAAAACACACCAACAATGCCGATATTATAGAAATTAAAGATGCTTGGAACGCTTTATTGCTGGATTTCCCTTTAAAAAGGCTCGAATTTCTTCAAATGATTGAACCTAAATATCGTATTTTCCTTTTAAGTAATACCGATTCAACACACATCGACCAATTTGAACATAAATTTGGTGAGTCATTTGCTCGTGATTTTTATAGCTGTTTTGAAAAAGTTTATTTTTCATTCGAAATTGGAAGAAGAAAACCGGATGAAGCCACCTATAAATATGTTTTAAACTGCCACAATTTAACTCCAAAAAAAACACTTTTCATAGATGACAGATTAGAAAATATTGAAGGAGCAAAAAAATGTGGTCTCCATACATGGCATTTAAATCCAGAAAAAGAAAACATTACACAACTTCTTGACTATATAAAATCTATTCATGATTAATTTACTATTTGCAATACTTTTTTCTAGTAGTTTGTTTATTATTCTTAAATCATTTTCAAAATTCGACATCAATACATTTCAAGCTATAGTTACAAACTACATTGTTGCATCCACCGTTGGCTTTTTAAACAACAACAAACTTTTTAACCTTCAAAACACTCTAGAAAAAGAATGGCTTGGTGGCAGTGTCTTCTTAGGGGTAATTTTCATAATAGTCTTTTTTATTATTGGAAAAACATCACAAAAAAATGGTGTTTCAGTGGCTTCAGTTGCCAGCAAAATGTCTTTGATAATCCCCATTCTTTTTGGAATTTTATTCTTTAAAGAAACAATAGGAATAACAAAAATAGCAGGTGTTTTCATTGCACTTGTTGCTGTATATTTCACAACAAAAAAAGATCAAGGTACTATCAAAGTTTCTAATTTCACGCTTCCTATCTTGTTATTCCTAGGAACTGGTTTTACTGATACGAGCATTAACTATATTCAAAAAAGCTGGGTCATTCCAGAAGACAACGCATTATTCTCTTCTTTTACTTTTCTATTTGCTTTTTTATCTGGACTAAATATTGTTATCATTCAATTGTTTCAAAAAAAAGCCAAACTGCAATTTAAAAACATCTTAGCTGGAATTATTCTAGGAATACCCAATTATTTCTCTATATATTTCCTCCTTAAAGCACTACAATCTCCAGAGTTTGAAAGCGCAACTTTATTTACACTTTTAAATATAGGAGTAATTTTACTAACCACTATATTTGGAGTAATTTTATTTAAAGAAAAATTATACAAAAACAATTATTTAGGAATCTTTCTTGCTATTTTAGCATTATTCCTAGTTACTTATTAAAATGAACGAATCTTTTAACGACCTCTATAAAACACTTGCTTCACCCTCTGAAGAAATCTTATTTAAAGAAAAAAACAGTAAATTCTTTGGATATGCTTATCCAGTTTCTAACGAAGAAGAAGTGAAAGAAATTATAACAGAATTAAAAAAACAACATCATACTGCTCGTCATTGGTGCTATGCTTTTCAAATTGGAACCGAATCCATTTACTACAGAGCTAATGATGATGGAGAGCCAAACAATAGTGCTGGAGCTCCAATTTATGGACAAATTCAATCTTTCAATGTTACCAATACACTCGTTGTTGTTGTACGCTATTTCGGAGGAGTAAAATTAGGTGTTGGTGGATTAATTTCTGCTTACAAGACAGCTGCTCAAATGGCATTAGAAAATGCAGACATTGTTGAAAAAACCATAAACACACATTATAAAGTTTATTTTGATTATAAAAACATGAACAAAGTAATGCGTGTTATTAAAGAACAAAATTTAGATATAATTTCTCAAAAAATGGAAATGAGTTGCGAAATTGAAATTGCAACACGAAAACAATATGCAGAAAAAATAGAAGAAATATTTAATTCACTATTTGAAATAACCATAAAAAAAATTGCCGAATAACTACATTCGGCAATAAAAAAAAATTTAAAGCGCTTTTAATTTCTCAAGAACATACTCTGGAGGCAACATTGGTTTTCCTGTTTTCATATCTACAAAAACCAACATTGAGTAACCCGTTGTTAATAACTCTTGGTTTTCATTATAAATTTCATAGTCAAATTCTATCTTAACACTTGTCTGACTTCTTAATATTGTTTTAACCATCAATAGATCATCATAACGAGCTGGTTTTTTATAATCCATACTTAAAGAAACTACAGGAAGCATGACACCGTTTTCCTCCATCCATTTATAAGAAAGCCCCATATTCCTAAGCCATTCCACTCTTCCCATTTCAAAATATTGAGCATAATTCCCATGATAAACCACTCCCATTTGGTCTGTTTCTGCATATCTCACTCTTACTTCAAATTGATGTTCTTTCATTCTAATATTTATATTTAATTAATTCTCTTATACCTAGCCTACAATTTTTTTTCCTAAAAATCAATAGGGTTTCTGTTTTTTTTTACCAAAAATTGTTCACATATTTGTCCTCACGATTACAAAGCTATTAACTCACATATTCTTTGTAAGTCAACTACTATAAAATCTAAAAAGAACAATAAAAAAAAGCAAATAT